>JABHHM010000098.1 GCA_018671575.1 Methylococcales bacterium
ACTATACAACTATTTTTGCAACAAAAAAGGTGGACAAAAAAATTGCTATGCCCTTTGGGTACAAGCAAGTTGGATGTTTATTTATTGCGAATCCCCTTAATATCTTTATTATTATGTTCCGTTTTATTCATTGCATGATCAACAACATGACTCCTTATTTTCAAGCCACTGTCTTTTTGAACAAGTTGTTTAATATTAGATATTGTTGACGATTGATTTAACCAACAATCAAAATCACTTTGTTGAATAATCACAGGCATACGATGATGAATTTCCTTTATTTGCTCATTACTTGATTTTGTCAAGATGGTACATGAACTGATTTTTTCTCCATTAGGTGAAATCCAATTTTCCCATAATCCTGCTAGCACAAAAATCGGGGTATCCGAGAGATAAAAGTAATGGGGTTGCTTTTGTTTATTACTCAAAGATTTCCATTCAAAATAACCATTAATAGGAATTAAACATCGCCTCGTTTTAAAAGCATTTTTATAGGCTGTTTTTTCTTCTACTGTTTCAGACCTTGCGTTACTCATTCGAAAACTATTGTTCTTTTCTCGACTCCAGCTGGGTATAAACCCCCAATGCATAGTTGTTAAAACTCTGGCAAAATTCTTCAAACCAAAAATCACATTGATGGATTGTCCAGGAGATGTATTGTAATTTGGTAACTGGTATCGCACTACCTGACTTAATGAAAATTGATCGAATAAATATTTTTCAGATGCATCCAGATAAAAACGACCACACATTATTATGTTCGATACTTTATTGTTGATTGACCGATATAAAGTCTTTTTCTATTCATTATCATGTGTTACACAGATAGCTATTTGATGATCCACATCAATTTCAACGTTGATATTAATTGGCTGACAACAGACATGACAATCTTCAATATAACGTTGTTGTTGCTCAGAACAATCAATGGTTAATTCAATCATTTCTCCACAATAGGGACATTGAATAGTTTGCTCTATTAATTCATACATTAATACTTCAACCTTTCAATTCTTGAATGCACTAATGAGAATAAAAGTATTTAACATTTTTTATGTAGTCTCCAGTTAGAACGAGCACGACAATAACTTCCCGTTCCTTATAATTCCCCCCCCTATTAATCCACGGGGATTTGCAGTGAAAATAATGACAACTGCCGTGGTTGCTCATTAAACACCATTGTTGATACTAAATTTGAAGCCTTTATTCCGATCAAACGTATTTTTCGTACCGATACTTCTGTTTGTTTAAGCAACTCCCTAGCCCCCCACATCATCACCTGTTGTTCGTTGATAGGCTCTTTAAAAGTTTGACTTCGAGTCACTTGTTCAAAGTTTGCATATTTTACTTTTATTGTGATGGTTCGTGCAAGCAAGTCTTTTTGTTTAAGTGACTCAGCAACTTCAGAAGACAATGCCTGTAGATATTTTTGAATGGCCTCTATGTTACCAATATCCGTTGCAAATGTTGTTTCTGACCCCAATGATTTCCGTGTTCGGTGACTCACAACTTCCCGATTATCAATACCTCGTGCCATTTGGTAATACACCAGTCCCATTTTACCAAAATATTGTTGTAGAGCAATTTTGGAATATTTTTTCAAATCTGCCCCCGTAAAAATATTAAGCTTATTCATTTTAGCCTCGGTCACCTTGCCAATACCATAAAATTTGCCAACAGGCAATGTTTCAGCAAACTGGGTTCCCTGAGCTGGCGTTACAACAAATAAACCATCAGGTTTACGATAATCAGAGGCTATTTTTGCTAAAAACTTATTGTACGATACTCCCGCAGAAGCAACGATTCCTGTTTGTTTTAATATCTCTCTTTTAATAGATTTTGCCAGTTTGGTTGCTGAATCAATAGAGGTCACGTCCAAATAGGCTTCATCCAGAGACAAAGGCTCAATACGTGTCGTGTGGTTACGAAATACTGCATGTATTTGTTGTGATACTTGTTTATACGCAGTGAATCGTGGAGGGACAAATATTGCATGAGGACAGCATTGATGAGCTTTTGCACATGACATGGCTGAATGGATTCCATACTGTCTTGCTTCATAACTACAAGTCGCAACAACGCCTCTACTATTGGGTTTACCACCCACAACCAGTGGTTTTCCTCGATATTCTGGAAAATCACGCTGTTCAACTGATGCATAGAAGGCATCCATATCAATGTGAATAATTTTTCGAGAAGACAGGAAGTTCATCATCTTAATGATTAGCCTAAAAAATGAATTGGATACAACCACATTATAGAAAACAAAAAGAAAACAATCAAGTGCAGAAAAAATAAATTTTAGACACAATCACCCAACAACCAAATAAATAATGCAACTGTTCAGGAGTAAAAATAATTTCATAAAAAATACAATAAATACGCCATAACTGTTCAGGTTTCCCCTATTTTTTCTTGGTATTTCCTTGAGGGATGAACGCAGAAATGAAGCAAAATAAAGGGGACCTGAATAGCAACTAACGAATGATCATTCTGACAGAATAATATAATCACAATCAGAAACACTGTTACGTTTTGTCAACGGGTTTTCAGTACAATACTTAATGTAATCAAGGTCAATATAACGATACATTAAATGAGCATCACGATGCAGAGGAATACCAAGTCGTTTGGTTTGTACAATATCTCTGGACTGAGTATGATCATCATTAATATAAAAAACAGCTTTGTCAAACTGACGTTGATCCCAATTATTAACCTTTAATGCCAAAGCCTGACAAAGCAAAGTTTGACCTTTACACAATTTTTCAATCGGCCTTATCTCATTGTCATGAGTTGGGTTCAACTTTTGCATCATAGACAACATTTCATCTGTTGCTTTAGGGTCATTTAATTCAGGATAAGCTGATTTTATCAAAACAGCGTCTCCAGTATTACCACAACTAATATTCAGTGAATCTTTTCCTCTGGCGTAATACATATAAATTGTACCAGGCGACATAAACATGGCTTCACGCTTCGGCGTACGGCCTAATGAAGAATGACTGGCTTTTTCATCGCAACAATAAGCCTCTGTCTCAATGATACGAGCACAAAGCCATTGCTTATTATAATAACGATGTATGATTTTCCCCAATAAGCCTTTTGCCACATCAATGGCTGACTGACTAAAAAAACAGGAAGATAACATCGACATAATTTTATTTTTAAATTTAAAAATATGATATTTAATGAACATGAGCAGAAATTTAACAGACGAAAAAAAAGCCCATCACTTAGGAGGGCTATTATGTCATATGCTATGAAAACCTTAACGGCATTTACTTATATTTCTTTAATAAAAAAATAATAAAAATTTGAATGCAGAAATCAGTCACAGAATGTTTGCAAGAAAGTCTCTATACTTTAGGGGAAGCGAAATAAATAAATATCCAAATTGCGCAGGATTTTTTGTTCGCCTTTGAGGCGAAAAAATAGGCGTATAGTCGAACTATACAACTATTTTTGCAACAAAAAAGGTGGACAAAAAAATAAGCAAGTTGGATGTTTATTTATTGCGAATCCCCTTATCTCAAGTATTGAAATTATTTCGTACCCGTCCCAAAGCATCCTGGCAATGTTAATTTTACTTGCCAAATATCCTCAATTGACTGTATATCATCAACACTTTCTATTTTGAAATTTTCAACAGCAAAGTGAACACTCTTATTATCTTGCACAAAATGCTGATAAATCGATTGGCGTTTTTGCTTATTTTTAGGTAATTGAAACAAGCTGTATAAAATAGCCCCCTGCAAATCAGGTAATTCTTGGATAACTTGTTCCAACATCATGAAACAATTTGGCATGGCATATTCAGTTACGCTGAGTAAAAAGTTCAACTGATGACGCTGACAATAATCTCTGATGACTAAATTTTGGATATGTTGAGGCGCACGATGCCCAAGAAATGGTCGACTACTGACATATCCCCTAAAACCATTATTCATCAGAAAAATCTCCTGGCAAACGGTAATTCATTCCAATTCTGGACATAGCTCGCAAGGTAATGGGCTGAAAAAATTCACCCAGTTTTTTATCGGCATAAGGGGTAAAAACTGATTTAAAACGACAATTCATTGACCAGCGAGTTTCTGTTTCCTGATTAACACAATTCCCATGTGGCAAATTCTGATTAAACAATAACACTTCACCATATTTAATGTCTATCCATAGCAATTTATCTTGCACTGACTGAAAAATAGCATCACTACTTTGCCCCTCAAATGATGGAAATTCCTGATGTAATTGTTCAATATGTTTTGCAGGCAAAATATACATTGATTTGGTTTCACGACAATCCACCAAAGGCAACCACACAACCATTTCAAAGGGAGAGTCTCCTGACCAAACATCGGCATGAATGGGTAGCAATGAACTGCTATCTTGGGGTAATTGAATGCTCAAATTAACCCGCCTTTGCATGGCTAATTCATTACCAACCAATGACTCAATGGCTTGCTGAGCCAATTGAAAATAATCAGGTCGCAACCAGCTCTTAGCATTCATTTGATTGATCACAGCCAAGCGAAATGTATTGAGCTGTTGTACTGTTATTTTATGATGGATTTGATTTAGAAATTCAATCGCGGGTAAGTCTGTCTCAATCTTCAAATGCTTTGATGCAACATTCACCACTAATTGCTGTATTTTATCTAATACTTCCATTGATGAAACAGGTAAAATGACATAGCCCTGAGTGATAAATTGATCAGCCAATTGGCTATCATAGGCATTGGTAAATTCATTTTCAAAAGGTGCTTTCAGTGAATTTTCCATCTTTAGGACCACCATTCCTGAATGGTCGATGCAATTGTGTCAGGTTGCAATGCAAAACTATCTAATAAACTATCTTGAGAACCATAGTCATCAGTAAATTGGTCAGGTAAAGACAGTCTTTTTACTTTCGGTGGATTGTCCATATTATCCATTAAACATTCAATCACCGCAGAACCTAACCCACCCATTTTAGTGTGTTCTTCGACTGTCACAATGGCATCAACTTGTGATGCTGCTTGTAAAATTGCTTTTTCATCCAATGGCTTAATGGTGTGAATGTTCATCACACCACAGGACAAACCATTGCTTTCCAATATTTTAGCCGCACTCAATGATCGATGCACCATAACCCCTGTGGCGATAATCAAAACATTGCCAAGAGGTTTCATCATGATTGCTTTGCCAATTTTGCACTCAACACCATCATTAGAAATGATGGGGTCATAACCTTTGGCAACTCGAATATAAACAGGTCCCTGCCAATCAATGGTTTGTTTCACCAAGCGTTGCATTTCATCTGCATCGGTTGGCACTAAAATCGTCATATTTGGAATGGCTCGCATTAATGCAATGTCTTCAATTGCCACATGAGTCGGTCCCAATGGGGCATATACCAAGCCACCACCATTGCCAATTAACCGAACAGACAAATTATGCAAACAAAGATCAACAATCACCTGCTCTAAACAACGTCGAGTCAAAAAAGTTGCAATGGTATTAACATAAGGGATAAACCCCTCCATTGCTATACCTGCTGACATGCCGATCACATGTTGTTCTGAAATTCCCTCCATAAAAAAACGTTCGGGCATCTCCTGCTTAAATTCATTGAGTGTTCCTGCACCCAAATCTGATCCTATAAAAACGACTTTATCATTGTCTTTGGCCAGTTCGTAAACTGTATTTAAACAAGCTTTTCTCATGATAATTCCTCGTACATTGCTTGAATTTGTTCAGTTTTCATTCCAGATTTATGATGCCAAGCAGGATTATTTTCTGCAAAACTCAAACCTTTGCCTTTGATGGTGTGACAAATAATGGCTTTGGGTTTTTTACAATTAAAATCCAATGATGCAAAACATTGTTTTAAGGCATCAACGTTGTGACCATCCACCTCACAAGTTTCAAAACCAAAACTTTGCCATTTGGGAATGAGCGGCTCTAAATCCAGTATTTCTTTGGTTGTCCCATAAGACTGTAATTTATTGTAGTCGATAATGGCAACCAAATTATCCAGTTGGTGATGCCCTGCTGATAATGCCGACTCCCACACAGCCCCTTCATTGATTTCTCCGTCCCCCATTACCACAAAAATATGGGAATTGAGCTGTTTGATTTTGGTGGCTAATGCCATACCAACACCAATCGCTAAGCCATGGCCCAAAGCACCTGTTGAGGCTTCAACACCAGGTACTTTTGATTCAGGATGACCTCCTAATAACGCACCTGTTTTACAAAACTGCTGGAGTTGTGATTTTTCAAAAAAACCTTTGTCTGCCAACAAAGTATACAACGCAAGACAACCATGACCTTTGCTTAAAATACAACGATCCCGTTGTGGCCAATCAGGTTGTTCGGCATCAAATTTTAATACGTCGTCATATAATACTCGCATGATTTCAATGAGTGACAAAGTTGCACCAGGATGACCTCTGCCTCCCCCTTCAATCGCAGAAATGGCTGATTTTCTAAGGTCTAAAGAACGCTGATCTAACGTTACTGAATTTTCACTGATCATATGGAAACCTTTGGTAAGTATTGAGTATTATGGATAATTGGTGTTTGGCTTTGTCGAGTTGCTGTTGTTTAATTTGCTGATATTTTTTATCTTTATAAATCCCCGCATGTCGCCGACGTTGCCAGTCATTTTGTTTAAATTCATTCAACAATATCAAGCACCAAATTAAACCATACAATGGATACAATAATTTTAAACGAGTTAAAAACTCACCATCAGATTGATATAAAGACAAACATTCTTGACAAAACCTTTGTTTAAATTGACTTGATAACTGCATTCCAGGATGCCATAAAAAGTCAGAAACCAACTTAACGGGGTCATCCCAACCAAAGTATTCAAAATCAATAAAATAAAGTTGTTGCTCATCACGAATGGCATTATGAAAACCAAAATCGGATGGACTGAGTATTTTGTGATTAATTTCTTTGCTAAACTCCAGTCCAGCCTGTTGATAACCTTTCACTGTCCATGATTTTATTTTTTCAAAAGCTGGCACCAGGTTTTGTTCAAAAAATGTTTTCAATTCAACACTTTGCTGACTGGCACCATCAAATGTTTTGAACCGATAACTAAACTGAGCAACCACCGCTTCAGCAGAAAAACAAGCGGCAGAGGCATCATTAATTCGACTCGAATGAGCATTGTGTCCCAATTGTTTTAAATGCATTAAAAAGCTGATCACCTCATTCAAATCAGCTTCATCAGGTACATCAACTACAACTCCGTCAAGCCAGCTATAAATAGCCACATTATTCAATTGATCTGCCGTAATTGGCTGAGGAATTCGTTGCTCTCCTTGATTGTATAAAAATTTTAACGCATTGAATTCAGTGCCTAAACGATCTCTAGGGGTGGCCCCTAGAACACATTTTTTTGTCCGAACAAAATCCTCAGACAACATCAGAGGAGCAAGAGGGGGATATGATTTTAAAGCATATTGATTACCATTATGACACGTCACTTGATAAATACAGCTATTCCCACCTTGATTAATCAATTGACATTCAATGTCTTGTCGGCCTAACAGCTTTGTTGCAATGTTTTTAATTTGTGAATTAGGAAAAGATGGCATTTTGAATATCATTCCAACAAGTCAGTGTTTTAAAATCACCTTCTAGCACTTTATTATTAGGTGAATATAAAATCTTTTGGGTTGCTTCGGGGAAATTTGAATCATTTAAAACGACAGTAAGATCATCAATAAAATAGTGACAATTTAATTGTTTAATCCGTTCTATTTTTTCATCTCGAGTTGTTTCAAAAAAAACATGTGACTCTTTTAAAGCAAACTCAGTTGCCTTAAAAAAATTATTTTGTTGCATCCAACTTTTTGAGGCATCTCGTAAATTAATTTTGGCTTCATCAAAATGTCCAAAACAAGTTTTATGACTGACAATATAAACACACGCCTGCTGACGCCGACATTCCATGAAAAACTGACCTACATCAGGCATCAAACGAGCCTGCTTCATGTATTTTCCATAAACCTGACCTTGTAATTTTTGCCAAAGTTGGTCGCCATTGGTTTGTTTTAATAAGGCCACTTTTACTTCTGCTTTATTTTTCGGCAGGGTTTGGTTAAGCAGTTTCAACTCATTAGCTACGATTACAAATAGTTCATCATAATCCGCAATGGTGTTATCGAAATCGATGCCAATGACAGGACCTAAATTATTCACCGTAGTGGATAAATTGTCATTAAAGCCGACAGATTTATCCCGCAAGGGGATAAGTTTTGTTCGAGCAGGCGAGCTGCTCAGCTCAGGTTTAATCACCTAAGTATTTAAACCAGTCTTTGGTTGCATCACCAATGCTACTTTCATTCCACACCACCGCTTGTTTCCAGTAATCAATATTATCTAACATAATACCAACACCGTCTTCAAAAGAGATGCTGATTTGCCATTTTAGCTTTTGTTTTATTTGAGTAATATCCGCATAAGTGCAATCGGGTTCACCTGGCCGTTTGGGAATATGAATCACATCACCACCCAACAATTCCACCAAACGATTGATGCTAAAAGTGTCATCTGAACCCACATTCATGATTTCCCCATCCAATGCAGATTCAGCCGACATGACAAAGGCATTAACCACATCAGTAACAAAAGTAAAATCACGACTTTGTTTACCATCACCCACAATGGTGTAGGGTTTATTTGCCAGTTTTTGTGCTAAAAACACCCCAAAAACAGCACCATAAGTCCCAGAGGTTCTTGATCGTGGACCATACACATTGAATAAACGCAATGAAACACAAGGTAATTTGTACACCTGGTTCCAGTGTATGACATATTGTTCAGCCACATTTTTTGTTAATGCATACGGATATTGCGGGCGAATATCGGCAGTTTCTGCGGTAGGATAGTTATCTGGAATGCCATAACAAGATGATGATGCGGCATACACCAGTTTTTTAACTTGCGCTTTGGTTGCTGCTTGTAACACAGAAACAGTTCCGTCCACATTGGAACGATGATAATCCATTGGGTTTTGAATAGATGGCACAATATCGGCTAAAGACGCCAAATGAAATACCCAATCCACATCTTTGAAATATTCTGATATATCATCACAAATATCCACTTCATGACACTGTAATTTTTCATGATGCATGACATGAGATAAATTTTCAGGACGACCTGTGGAGTAGTTGTCCAATACAACCACTTCATGACCGTCATTCAATAATCGATCAACCATGTGGCTACCAATAAATCCTGCGCCACCTGTTACAAGAGTCTTCATCTAATAAATTTCCTAAATAAAATTAACGTGATTAATGCGGTTTTCTTTTAAATCAAATAAATAACGATTGATGTCATCCATTCGACAATTTTTACGGCAATCCTTAATATCCAATTGGTTTAAAACAAAATCAAAATTTTCCTTTCTTTTTTCACCATGCCACAACTTCTCAAAACTTTGCTCATTGAGATTGCCATAATTAAATTTACCATCCAATAAATAGGCGCTACAACCATACAAACTACCATCTGCCATTACATAAGCCCAAAAAAATGGCGTTGCATTGCATTTATTATAACGAGTTTGTGGGTCTTCAATGTGTTTTTGCATGGTATGGCTACGGAATACCACATTAAATTGATCTGTTTGATATTTTTTGAGTTGTTGCTCTAACGACAAATAATCTTCGTAGTTAATATTTTCATAACGATGGGTGTCACTGGATAAATGCTGTGAATAGGGTTTAACCACCAAATAATCAAGACCAAGTTCGTCACGACAAAGTTTTGCCAAAGTGTCCATTTCATCGGCATTCTCTGGTAATAACAAAGACTGTACACCCAATGTACAAGAAAGGTTATTTGCTTTTTTAAACTCAACGGCTTTTTTCAAGTTTGCCATCACCTTATCAAAATCACCTGCTTTACTTTGGTGAATTTTTTGATAGGTTTCAGCCATTCCCGCATTCAGTGAAACTTTGATCCATTTTGTTTTATTTAGGGATTGTTGGATAAACTTGTCATTCATCACCGTTGCATTGGTGGTAAATGCCACATCAATTCCTGAGTCATGTGTCAATTTTACTATTTCATTGATTTTTGTATGCAATAAAGGCTCGCCCTCACCTGCATACATGATACTTTTAACGCCCAGTCTTCCCATTTCTGGCAAACGATGACGCAACATTCCTATATCCAAACGAATTGACTGGTAACCAATATAATCAACCGCACAAAATACACAACGGTGATTACATGCACCAACAGGCGAAATTTCCATATAGATGGGATAAACATGTTTGGCTTTTTCCCAATCTTCTTTAACACCTAAAAACTGCCCGACTCGCTCAGGGTGATAAATCAACTTATGTGTATCAATTTTAAACTTATCTGCCATAAATAGCCTCCTAACTTTATTCTACGGCATTATGCAGTGAAACATTAGGATAATCCTAAAAAAATCAACTAAAATAATTTGAATAAAGCAATTGAAGAATTGCCAATTAAAAACTATAAATTTAAAGTGGTATTAATAAATCAAACTCAATCTTAAAGTAATAAAAATGAAAATAAATGAACCCGTCACTCAAGTCGAACAATTCATGCAAGAAGGCAGTACGCTTGTATCAAAAACTGATTTAAAAGGCATTATTACTTGGGTTCTCTCTCAATTCAATGTGCTATGTAGCAAGAATAACCATACTGAGAATATTTACTCCAAAATTGTTCCCACCTAAATTTTGTTGTATGTATACTGCGCAA
>JABHHM010000130.1 GCA_018671575.1 Methylococcales bacterium
TAGTAACTTTATTTTTCAAAAAATCAACGTTCATGCAAGGATATAACTTTATTTTTTTGTCTGATTTCATGTTTTTCTGAAAAAACATCCGCACAATCATGCGCAAAAACTAAACATTTGAATTATAAAACATGGGAAACTGAATATGTATGTAAAGTATGTGGTCAGAAATGGTTGGAGAAATTTGAGTCGAGAGGACATGGAGATGTTCCTGTGACCATGAAAATTTTCTGAGAAAGGGTCAGATCTTTGCATTAGTCATCAAAAAGAGGCTACGCAGTAAATCCACTCAACCCCAACCCCTTTGAAGGGGCTTTCAAACGCCCCAAGTAACATAATGTAGGATTATCTGCACCATCCTCCGCTATCGCTACGGGTGGTGTTCGCTACGCCAGATAATAATACATTATGTTAAATGTGGCGGCGAATGGTCATCCCTGTCCATGATTGTTCGGCATCCTTGCCTCAAAAGGAAGATTAGATTTTAATTCAGATCACCCCAAACCCCTCAAAGGGGCTTTTTAAATGGTGCGGCTATCGCCAAGTTTGCTTTTTGTTTTTACGCCGCTATTCGCGCTCCAAACCAAAAGGCTTTTAGATTAACCCACACCACCCAACGTGTCAGTGCTTGTCTGGCTTCGGCCCTTTCACTACCGTTCAAGGTCTTCTCGTCCAGCCAAACCCTGCCACCCCTTATTATAAGGAAGACGCTTCGCTTATTATTTTATATTCGCTCAAACGCCGCTCGGCTGGCGGCTAAAAAGAAAAAATAAGGGGCAATTGAAAGTCATTGTTGTTTTATCTGATATTTTCGCCCTCGATTCTTGCCAATTGCATCAATGATATTTCTTTGAACAAGTCTTTGTAATAGTGATTTTAAGCCATTATCAGTCATGTCGATGTGTTGTCTAATAAAAGCAGTGGTACAAATCCCTGATTCATTAATGAGATCATATACTCTCATTTCATTGTCGTTGAGTGCTGTTTTAAACGACTCGTGACATATTTGTTTTTCTACAAATTGAATCTGTTTTTCCAGTGTTAAAAAAAACAGATTGATCCAGTGATTGTATTGATACTTTGAATGAGAGAATGACTTTTGAGTTTTTCGTAATGCGACATAATATCGTTCTTTATTGTCTTCAATGATTTTTTCATGAGATGAATATTGAGACCATTGATAACCTGATCTTAATAATAACCAGGTAGTGATTAATCTGGATAATCGACCATTACCATCTCTAAAAGGATGAATAGCTAGAAAGTGAACGATAAAACCAGCAATCAGAATGAGTTTATTGATATTATTCTGAGTATCTAGTTCATTAAAATCACTGACAAGTATTTGCATGGCTGAATCAGTTTGTGATCCTGCGGGTGTCGTCTGAAACCATATTTTTTCTTCACCCGTTTCTGCATTTCTCTCAACAACATGGTTGGTGATATCTTTATAAACCCCCCGTTGTTTTTTGGGAAGATGTTTTTCGGCAAGTTCAGAGGTCAGCAATTGGTGTAGTTCACGTATTGTCAGTTCTGTGACGGGTAGTGTTGAGTAATGATCATAAATAAAATTTAATGCTTTAACGTAGCCTGCTACTTCTCTTTCAGAGCGTGATGACACTTTGGTGATAATGCAGCCACTGTTGATTAACTGTTCGACTTCTTCATCACTTAAAATTGCCCCTTCAATACGGGTTGAAGCCCCAGAAGAAGTGATAATAGTTGTATGTTTTAGCTGTTTGATTAACTGTGTGGGTTGATTGAATGAGGTGAATTCCCAAACTCCCTGAAATTTCTCGATGTTAACAAGATGCTTTAACAAGTCTGTGTCTGGCTGAAATTGTGTAATATTTTTTAACATAGTATCTATTTATTATCACCGATAAAACACCAGTAAAACACCGATAATAATTGTTCTGTCTTCTCTAGAATTAGCATTTATGTGCCCATCGAGTTAATTGTTTCTTCCATTTTATGTTTTGCGATCATTGCATCTAAAACTTGTATTACGACTTCTCGTTCATTGGGTTGAAATGTTTCAATGGCTTTCAATCTTTGTATCAGTCTTGAGTTATAAACTGGAGGTTCATTAACTAGAGTACCAATAATGAGATAATCAATAGATATATAGGAAATTCAAAGCCATTTTCTAATTTATAGCTCTCTAATATAAACCAAACCGAAAAAATGGTCACATTAATTTGTCATTTTTAACTTTGAAACTGCAATTGATCAGGAAAAAGTGATTGTTTTTGAAATTATGGGAGAAAAATTGCAGGATTATCGAATTTATGACACGACAGTATCTTTCGACTGTAATTACCAGTCAAAATAAAGTCTATTTTTGATGTGTAATAGGCTGTTTTACCAGCTGACACTTTGATCAAATTCAAACTCAGATGCTTGATTAAAAGCATCGTACTGATTTGTTTGATCAAAATCATCAATGTCAGGTGGACCACGAGGTGGTTTGAGTTGTGGTGGATCAACAGGTTCGCCAATGCACTCAAGTATTGAGCGAATGGATTCTGGATTGCGAATGAAAGCGATGACCTGCATTTCCTGTTGGCACTTTGGGCAGATGAGTGGGAAAACCTCATAAATTCTGGCTAATAACATCGCCCATAAATAAACTGATCGAGAACCTCTGTCTGCCTTTTTATCTTTATTGTCATCAACTGGTTTTTCAATAATTTCAGCTCCATCATTCCAAAATTGGTTAGCCTGTGGAGTGACTTGTTTTCGATGAGGTGAATTTGGAGCGAGTACACCAATATAACGATGTCGATGAATTTTGGGAGGAGGTATCAATTTGACAATTTTATCAACAAACTCAAGCGGTGATAATATCAATTTGGTTTGTCCTTTGTAGGTTGGCTTTTTGAGTTTGTAGATTAAA
>JABHHM010000211.1 GCA_018671575.1 Methylococcales bacterium
ACTAACCACAGCAGTCAACCAGTATCCATATTCTGAATCAGCCATCGAATTGAGTCTATTTTATTTGCGCTACAACAAAGAAAAATTAGCAATAAAAATATTAAAGAAGTATATGAGATATCATAAAAACAATTATTATTTCGCTACTTTAATTAATAATTTTCCCGTAACAAAGGTCATGAAAATTGTTAAACAAGTAGAAAGCAACACGTTATCTGATAATCTTCTAGCCCAACTTGCCAAAGAGTTTTCCCAACAAAGCAATTATCAACAAGCCGCTAAAATACTCAAACCCTTGGCATTCAAAATCAATAATTCATCGAATAACAGCCCCTATTTTTATGCGATAAAATACTACAACAACCTAAATCATCAATCTAAAGAACAAGCAAAACAAGCATTAAATATGCTTGTTTTATCCTATAAAACACGACCCGAGTATATTGAGAAACTAGGACTCATGTTCTTTAATGACAAACAGTATTCAATTGCATACCGCTTATTTAAAGCTCGCTTAAAATATAAAACCGAACAACCTGGGGAACTATTATCATTAATGGCACTGACATGGAAACTCGGCAATCTCACAAAGAACGACCGATTATTCATTGAAAACAAAATACGTCAATCAAAGGTCACTCGATGGCAAAAAAAGCTATACCAATTAATTTTTGGACAAATATCTCATTTACAGCTATTACCCATAGCAAAAACACGCTCTCAATTATGTGAAATCTATTTTTTTCATGCCGTCAATTTGATGAAAAAACAAGACTTCTCTGTGGCTGAAACCTATTTACTCATGAGCTTAGAAACCTTGTCTGTCCAAAACATTGAATATTCTTTTGCGTTAAACTTGTTAATGACAAAGGATTGGTAACCAACATGTTAACTCGATACATCAGCATCACTTTGTTATATTTTTTTTCCAGTTATGGTTACGCTTTTGATTTTAACGATGTATTAAATAATTTTGGTGAAGATACTGGAAGAATCAATCCACTGGCACGAATAGAAAAATATCAATCGGCTATACGCAATTTATCCCAATACCCGCTACTGAACCCTGTAATAATAGACAGAGTAGATAGAAAAAAGGCAACCAAACTATTTTATAACTCGTCGATTAAAAGATTTTATAACAATGATCAGGACAAACTAACTGGCTATGAATTTTTATTAAGGCAACTCAATTTATTACCCCATGACATCAGTATTAAAGATTATCTTGAAAATAATTATTTTGATCGAGTGAGTGGTTTGTATGTAGCTGAAATAAAAAAAATCATACTGGTACATGGCGCAAGCTATACCAATCAATCCAAGGCTATTCTGCATGAACTATTACATGTTGCACAAGATGAAAAAGTTGATTTAATACGTCTTTTTCAATCATTCAAGACCATTGACCAACAATTATCATTATTATCTGTCGTCGAAGGACAAGCAGAATTATTGGAGCTGATTTATCGAATTACTCAGTCTAACCAATTGAATAATATCAATACAGTCCTACAAACATTCTTTAATAAATACATCAAATTTTTAGAAAGCTCTCCGCCTTTAAACAACCTCTCAGATCTTGAGTCTTTTCCATCTCAACACGGCTTAGTTTTTACAACTCGGCAATATTTAGAATCAGCAACAGCTTTTGAAAATATGTTTCAACAAATTCCATTATCAACTGAACAGGTGTTGCATCCACTAAAGTTTTTATCAAATGAAGTTCCGCTGAAAACCTATACCAGCAAAGAAAAACTATCTGATTTGTTGGATGACACAAAACAGCTATACAGCACAACTCTGGGTGAATTTTTTATACAGTTAACCTTGAACCATTCTCTAAAAAAACACCCCCAAGCAAACAAGCAGGCCAGTGAAGGATGGGGAGGAGACTCTATCTCGGTTTTTCAACATAATCTGGGGGTATTTTTAATCTGGGATTCACTATGGGACAGCATCAAAGATGCCAAAGAATTTTCAGCTCAATTCCAAAAACTCGTACAAAATAATAATCTCCCTAAAAAGTTTGGGCAAATCACCGCAAAAGATAATAAATTTTATCTCAACAGAGTCAAAAACCGCATTATTATTCTTAGTGGAAATATTCCCAACAGTTTTTTAAAGCCCATCGCTAGATATACAGGGCTTTAGCCTAAATTATTTCATTAAATCTGCTAATATTAATACATAATATAATACCTAAATTTTCAAGAGTCAGGAAAAGACACATGCATCATCATTCGTGTTTATTCGTGCCCATTAGTGATCAAAACAGAATAAAATAATCATGGATACATTCCCCGATGTCATCAGAATAGAAACAGCTGGAGCATGTAATTTTGAATGTATTCATTGCCCAACAGGACTCAATCCCAATGGTAGAGGTGTACTCAGAGAATCATTATTTCACCATATATTAGATGATTTCAAAAAACATGATTTCATCCCCAGAGTGGCTGTTTTGTATCATGGTGGCGAACCATTACTCAACAAAAGACTAGAATACTATATCCAAACACTGATGCGGCTAGGTGTCACTAAGACCAACATGAACACTAATTTGAGTTTGATGACAAATGATCGAGCTAAATCAATTATAAAGTCAGGCTTAAGCTCTATCACCTTCTCATTTGATGGCATATCAGCGAAAGAACACAACACTATTCGAGTCAATAGTGACTTTTATAATGAAGTAAAAAAGCTTAAAACATTCCTAAAAATAAAACAGGAATTAAAATCTGCAACACCAACCATTGCGATAGGCAATATTGTTATTTGTAATGAGCAGGAGTTAAACTATTTTTTTACCCATAACCGAACTTTTAATGATGATTTTTCTCCACAAATTGCAGAAGAATTTGCAGAAGAGTTAAAACAACAAAAACTGGATATAGGCTCTCATCCTGCTTATTACTGGCCAGGAATGAAACTACCAGAAAGATATCAAATTCATTCAGTTGCTGAAGCCAACCCAGATTATTGTGACAAATTATTTGAAACCATTACCATTTTGAGTAACGGCAATGTGGTTGCATGTTGTTATGATATTGTAGGCAATGAAATATTTGGAAATGTTAAATCCACCAGTCTTTTTGATATATGGGCTAGTGAAAAATACTGTAATTTCAGGGATAATTTCAGGCAGAAAAATTATTCACAAATGTGTTCTGAATGTGCCATTGTTAAGCAAAAATTTCTAGTAGACAGAAATTAACAAAAACAAACCAATTGGCTAAATCAGTAATTTTCTAACTCTTCTTCTGCAACAGTCAAAGCTTCAACAAACCCTTGACGCAACCTTTTATCAATGGCAATGGCTTGCCATCCCCCATTTTCATTCATTACAG
>JABHHM010000097.1 GCA_018671575.1 Methylococcales bacterium
GAATCGGTACAAGTTAAGCATGGCAAAAAAATGATTAAAGTCATGCGCATACAAAACCAGAAAAACAAATTGACTGGTGGTTTTGCCAAAACATCCAGAAAATGCCCTCCATTTTGCTCACAACCACAACAAGTTGCCCCTGGCGTTGAAACTTTTGGTGAACTAGAAGTCATTAACTTCATGAAAACCAAATTAAATAAAGGCAAAGGTATACTGGTTGATGCCAGAACACCTGACTGGCACGCAAAAGGCACTATTCCTGGCTCGGTCAACATTCCTTACAAAGATGTCAGCAAAAAAGTAGGTGCGACAGATTTAACCATTGAAGAAGCCTTTGAAACATTTGGTGTTGAAGAAACGGATGATGGCTGGAATTTTTCCAAAGCCAAAGAACTGGTTTTATGGTGTAATGGACCCTGGTGTGGCCAATCACCAACGGCAATAAAAGGATTACTTGCTCTTGGCTATCCAGCAAAGAAAGTTAAGTATTATAGAGGCGGCATGCAGTTATGGAAAATTTTTGGTTTGACTGTTGCTCCTCCAATGCAAGAAGAATAAGGCAAGGAAGACGAAAAAGAGCTTTATGCCCTTTGGGCACAAGCAAGACGGGTCGTTTATTTATTGCGAACTGCTAAGTTAAAGATTGTTATAAACACTCTTCCCCAGAAGGCATATCGAACAACGATATGCCTTTTCATTTTATGCCAAAATCTCCAATCAATTACTTGATTTCCAAAAACCTTTGCTATACTTAGGGGATGCGCAACAAATAAACATCCAACTTGCCTGTATTTTTGTCCGCCTTTTTTGTTGCAAAAATAATTGTATCGTTCGACTATACACCTATTTTTGCGCCTCAAAGGCGAACAAAAATCCTGCACAATTTGGACATTTATTTATTTCGCCTCCCCTTATACTCACAATAATAACAATCAAGGAGAAACCAATGGATTTTGATGTAGAATTAGATGCGGTCGGCTTAACTTGTCCAATGCCAATCATGAAAGCTAAAAAAATAATGAAAACCATGGAGTCAGGTCAGGTTTTACATGTTGAAGCCACAGACCCAACAACGGTTCCTGATTTTGACGCTCTAATTGAAGCAATGGATCAATTTGAATTATCTCATCACGAGAAAATTGAAGACAAATACCATTATTACATCAAAATGAAATAAAAAATATTTAAAAAAGCGGGTCTGTTAAATGCAAAATCCGTGGCTGCAATATACTATTCACAAGTAATCGATTGGGTTGATAGTTTAGCTTCTGAATCCAGGGACTAGAAAAATAATCTGGTCGCAAATACCTGAGTGGAATATCCAACACTTTCTGGTTAAAGCTGAATTGAGTAGCTCGTCTACCCGAACGAAACTTATCCTCTTGCGGGATAAACTGGCGCTTTATTGGCGTCAGTTCCGCACTGATAAAGGACTCCCCGCTACTTTGAAAAGCGGTTATCTGTCTAAAGCCTGCGTAATACAAGGTATTAAACACGATCATATTCGCCTCATTAGACTCCTGCAACTTAAACGGGACATCCACCACAATAAAACCAGCCTTATTTAAACGCCTCTTAACCAGATAACTAAATTCAATACTGTATAAACGTGCCAAATCGTAACTGAATGGATAGGGGAAATCGATGTAAATCGCATCATACATTGATTTTGTTTGCCTTAAATACATAAAAGCATCATTAACCACGATTTTCACTTTTGAGGATTGTAACGAGTTTTTATTTAGCTCACTCAATCGCTTGTCATTAATCGCAAAATCAAGTATTCCCTGATCATATTCTACCAATGTGATATCACAAATTTCATCATGCTTTAGCAATTCACGTATCAACAAGCCATCCCCTGCCCCTAACACCAGCACATGGCATGGTAAAGTTTCATGCAGAGCCAATGGAACATGAACCATATGCTCATGGTAATCGGCCTCATTAAGACTAGAAAACTGAAAATGCCCATTCATATGAACACGGTAGGGTTGTTTAATAGATACAACTTTCTCTGATTTTTTTGAAGATTGCTTAGTCACCACATCAATCATTTGTGCATGTGTTTTGATGCGCTCAACAGTCGGTTGTTGCCGCAACATCTCAATACGTTGTAATAGTGTGGGTGTATTAAATAAAATTAAGCCATCATTTGTTTGTGTTATTTTTTGTAAACGTCCCGAATAAAAGTTTTTTAATTGGATTTGATAAATAACAGGTGTCACCACAAAACAAAACACAATCACGCTCATCATCACAGCGATGGAGATTGGTTTGAATTGTTGAAACTCTTTCATCAACCAAAGGCAAAGACAAACATTGAGACTGACTGTAAAAACAACGGCATAGGGAATATCAACATAAGGTAGCCACGCCCAGGCAAACCAAAATGTACCAACCAATGTTCCAAAATAAAAAAATGCCAACAATCTATTACTACTGTCTTTTTTAGTAGAGCGATTAACCATATCCAATAATGCAGGCAATTCAATTCCTGATGGAACAGCGACCAATAAAGTCATTATTTGTGCCAAAAAACCAAATATTAAGGTTGAATTGAAAATAGAAAAACTACGTGAAACACCAAAATCAAAACCATAAAAATAAACACGATAAAGCACATGTAGAACAAAAATACCAACAATTGAAAAACTGGCTGTGATTGCCAGTATAATTTCTGCTTTCAGTAAATATTGTTCCTTCTGACTATTTTCAGATTTTGCATAAATATAAGCCCCGATACCTAACCCTGCAATATACACACTGATCGTCAAACTTTCCCACAACACCACATTACCTGTTAATAACGACACTGTTTTAGCAATCGCCAATTCATAAATAATGCTACAAAATGCCATGATAATGGCTATTAAAAATAGTGAGTTAGGACGCATAGATTTTTAATAAATAAAAAATAATTGATGAATAATCCACTGATTTATTGTTGTGTGCCAAATCATTCCTACAATGGCTAAAGCAACACAAGACAGACAAATAATTGTCATTTTTGAGCAATATACACCTTGCTTCATTAATAACATCAAAGCAACCAACACATTAATCAATCCCGTACTCATGGCGGCCACGGTTAAGCCAAAAATGGGTAAGATTAATAAAGGAAAAGCAACAGCACCAATCACTGTTCCCAAATAATCAATTGCCAGCACTTGTGCGGATGCTTTTTTGTGGGTTTGTTGTTCCGCCCATTGCCATAACAAAGGAATTTCAAAACCACTCAATATACCGATAAAAATAATCAAACCATGCATCTGAATTTTATTGAAACTTTGAATCAAGCTATGATCAAAGGGTATTTGTAGCCAATGAGCCAATGATTGAGCCAAGGCATCCATTGCGAACACAATCACGGGTGTACTCATACCAACGATAGATAATACAATTTCAACTTTAATTAACACGGACAATGGATACTTAATTCGGTAACGGTCTAAAATAATTGCTCCCAGACCTAAAGAACAAATATAAATCCCGATCGTCATGCTATAGCGTAATAATGTATTTCCTAGCAATGATGATAAGCTATGGGCTAATAATAATTCATAAGTGATGCTACAATAAGC
The DNA here is from genome assembly GCA_018671575.1 of Methylococcales bacterium. Lineage (GTDB taxonomy): Bacteria > Pseudomonadota > Gammaproteobacteria > JABHGC01 > JABHGC01 > JABHHM01. The sequence continues at coordinate 3,585 of JABHHM010000097.1, forward strand.
AACGCATAGAGTAATTAGTTGAATTGATCGTGGCATGTAAATCTCAAATTCAAAACAATAAATTTAGCAACCGAGATGTCACTCTCGATATTTTACGTGGCTTTGCCATTTTAGTGATGATTCCAGGCAATATGGCGGCTTATGTTTTGGCCGAACCCTATCCAGTTTGGTGGCGAATTTATGCTGTTTTTGGGTCATTTGTTCCCGCACTTTTTATTCTTCTGGCAGGCATGATGGTCGTTTATACCACTCGTCATCGGTCTTATCAATTATCTCATTTTTTATATCGTGCTTTTTTTTTAGTTGTGGCGGGAGCGATACTGGACATACTTCTTTGGCAAACCTGGCCCTTTTTATCCATTGAAGTTTTATACCTCATCGGATTATCTTTACCTATTTGCCATGACTTTCAAAAACTATCAACTCATTGGCGCTGGCTAACAGTTGCCACAATTTTTTTATTAACCCCTGTACTACAACACTTCATGGGATACACTCCATCCCCTTTACAACTCAGTATTTTTCAGTCACCACAACAATTAAACCCACTGACAATAGCTCAACATTGGTTAATTGACGGTTGGTTTCCAATATTTCCATGGCTTGGTTTTGCATTATTAGGCGTTAATTTAGGTTGTTTACGACTAAATCACCCCAACTACAATAAAGCACATGCAACAGCTATTGGCTTTATTTTACTGGTTATAGGCAGTGTTATCTGGTGGCAAAGCAATACACCAAGTTATATTCGAAATGGTTTTACTGAACTGATTTATCCTCCCAGCTTGGGTTACATTATCACCAATCTGGGCATGATTGCTTTGTATTTTGTGGTAGTTGATAGCCATCTAAACTGGCGAGGTTTCAACCCATTACGCATCTTCGGACATTCTGCCTTGCTGGTTTATCTGTTGCATTTTTTCTGCATCAGCTATTTAATTGCTCCGCAATGGCAAAATGAAAGTACCGAAGTTTTTTTACTGATTAATCTGATTTTTATTCCACTGATGTATGTAATTAGTTATTGGCGATATAAAAAACGCTAAAACAACTCAATCTCATCTTCTTCTTTTTCAATATTCATGGCCTTATTGACTACTTCGGTCATCCTTTCTTCTTCTAACAAACCAGCACTGAATAAGTTTTCCATTTGAGATTGGTATCGTTCTACAGTTTTAATAAAACGATCTTCTTCTTGTTCCGACACTCCCGCCTTTACTGCCAAATCAAATATTTCATCTTTTATTTCGGTACTTAAATCATCAACAATTGTTGCCAACTCCACTTTTAGCTGATAATTATTTTCCTTAAATTGTAAAATTGCTTCAATAAATTCTATTTTATTTTCTATCGCAGTAACACTGGATTCCAAGGTATTGATCAATAATATCACAAAATCAGAATCATCCACATTGGACACCAATAAAGAAACTTTTTGACTGTTAAATATTGCTCTATTATTACCAAAATGGTGAACACGATCTAATTCAGTTGAACGATTAAGTAATTCTTTTTCAAGGGGGTTAGTTTCTTTATTATTTGAATAAATTTGCTGAGTACGATCGGTATGAATTCTAAGCAAACAATGAATATGATGGGTATTCGTAATTTTATAAAATTCTTCTACCAACATATCCAGATTTTTAAAAAAAAGACTTTGCTGTAAAAAATGACTGATTGCTTGTGTTTTGGTATTACTATCATGAGCCGTCCGTGCATTTTCTTCCGCTGACTTTGTCTTAGCAGAAGATGTTGCTAATTGAGACTGTAGTTCATTTTTTAGCTGTCGTTGCTCTGCTGCTGCAATAACTTTGGCAACCAATACATCTTTATCAAAAGGTTTACAAACATAGTCATTACCTCCTGAGTCATAACCTTTCAACCTATCTTTTATTTCTGTAGAAGCCGAAATAAAAATAATAACTGCATCATTACCAACTTCACGCTGCCGTATATTCATACTGACTTCGTAGCCCGTTCCATCGCCCATTGAAACATCCAGTAGAACAATGTCTGGCATATAACCAGGAAATAGCTCTATTGCTTCAGCTTTACTTTGAGCTGTCGTTACCTGAAACTCTTTAAGGTAAGACTGCATACCATTCGGTGTGCTTGCTCATCATCTACAACCAATATTTTTATATCACTATTCTTCATAATAAATACCAAAAACCCAAATAAATCCGATACTTAAATATAATCTATATTTAAGTTAAATTGAATACTTCAACAAAATATTTATACCGCAAGGACAGGTCACTTAATTCAACTTTATAATGCAATGACTTTATCCAGTTGCTTTTGTAATCTTTTTTCCGAAATGGGATATTGGGTTTTTAATTCTTGTGCAAACAGTGACACATGGTATTCTTCTATCATCCAACGCAAATAATCCATCTCTGGAAATTTACTTTTAGCCTCTTCAATTGACTGAAATTTTTGCCACCAATGATTCATTTTTTGGCTATTTTCTTCATCTTTCTTTGGATTTTCGATTGATTTTTTTAGACGACCTATTAATGCCTTAATATAACGAGGTAAATGTTTTAACTGTCCTGATGTGGTTTGACTTAAAAAACCTGGATAAATTAATTTTTCCAGTTGATTTTGGACCTAA
>JABHHM010000517.1 GCA_018671575.1 Methylococcales bacterium
CATCCAAGACCGCAGGTGAAAAGTTATCATGGAGATGTTTTATCTGTCACTTTTGACAGTGATTTGACGGCCAAGTTAAAAACTCTGGCAAAAAATAACAATGCCAGTTTATACATGGTGATGTTAAGTATTTTCCAATTACTAATGCTCCGTTATAGCTGTCAAAGTGACATCAATGTTGGTTCACCCGTAGCAGGAAGAAATCGACAGAAAATTGAAAACCTCATCGGTTTGTTTGTCAATACCATTGTGTTACGGGCAGATTTCTCCACTGACATGACGTATATTGAGTTGTTAGAAAAAGTACGAATGACCACGCTGGAAGCCTATAATCATCAGGATATTCCTTTTGAAAAATTAGTGGAAGAGTTGCATCCTGAACGCCATACCAGCTTAACGCCTTTGTTTCAGGTAATGTTCACTTTACAAAATATGGAATTGTCGAATATTACATTCGCTGATCTTGAACTGAGTGCTATCGAAGCCAGTAGCAAAACATCAAAATTTGATTTGTTGTTGGCATTGTCCGAACATGACGATCAGTTAAGTGGCGGCATTGAATACAATACCGATTTATTTGAAGAAACCACGATGATCAGAATGAATGATCACTTTCATGCATTGGTGAACAGTATTGTTGATAATCCTCAGCAACTTTTGTCGAAAGTAGCGATGTTATCAGATACAGAAAAACACCAGTTAGTGGTGGAATGGAATAATGTTAAACACTATCCATCCAATGCTTGTCTGCATTCGATGTTTGAGCAACAGGTGCAAAAATATCCTGATGCCATTGCGGTTTGTTATGAAGACAAAAAAGTCAGCTATGCCGAATTAGATCGCCGATCCAGTTTGGTGGCAAACCAATTGCAAAAACAAGGTGTTGGCCCTAATGTTTTGGTTGGCTTGTGTTTAGAGCGATCACACAATTTAATGATTGGGTTGCTGGCAATTCTCAAAGCGGGCGGGGCTTATGTACCATTAGACCCAGGTTATCCGCAAGAACGACTGTCTTTTATTTTACAAGATGCCGATGTAAAGGTCATCGTGACTCAGGAAAAATGGACAGAACGGTTTCCAAATTCCAATGCAGATATGCTGTGTCTTGATACCGATTGGGATATCATTGAATTGAACAATACTGAATCGGTGGAAAACAAAGCCACACCAACCGATTTGGCTTACGTGATCTATACATCAGGTTCGACAGGACAGCCCAAAGGTGTAAAAATCACCCATCATCATGTCATGCGTTTATTTGCAGGTACTCAGGGTTGGTATGCTTTTGATCATACCGATGTCTGGTCATTTTTTCATTCTTATTCTTTTGATTTTTCCGTATGGGAAATTTGGGGTGCATTATTATACGGTGGACGTTTGGTCATTGTGCCTTACATTACTTCTCGCTCTCCTGTGGCGTTCAGACAATTATTGATGGATGAAAAGGTCACCATATTAAACCAGACACCTTCAGCATTTTATCAATTGATGCAATCTGAAAGTGTTTTTGATGATAAGTTAGAATCACTAAGAGTCATTACTTTTGGCGGTGAAGCACTTGATTTGCAGCAGTTAATGCCGTGGTTTGATAAATATGGTGATGAAACACCGATGTTGGTCAATATGTACGGTATCACTGAAACCACCGTGCATGTGACTTATCGGGCAATTACCCTGGATGATGTTGAGCAAGAACGGGGCAGTGTGATTGGTGAAGCCATCCCTGATTTGCAAATGTATGTGTTAGACCAATATCAAAACCCAGTACCTATTGGTGTGGTTGGTGAAATGTGCATTGCAGGTGATGGTGTTGCCAGCGGTTATTTAAACCGTGAAGAACTGACTAAAGAGCGATTTATTGATAATCCATTCAACTCAGGTACTCAATTGTATCGGTCTGGTGATTTGGCAAGATATTTGGCCAATGGTGATTTGGAATATTTGGGTCGAATTGATCATCAAGTGAAAATCAGAGGTTTTCGTATTGAGTTGGGTGAAATTGAAAGTGCCATTACTTACTATCAACAAACCGCCGAATGTATGGTGATTGTGCGTGAAGATAATATTGGCGATCAGCGTTTGGTTGCTTATATTGTCGTAACGGATGATGATCTATTTGATCTTGATGAACTGAAACAATCATTGAATACCAGATTACCCGAATACATGGTTCCCGTTCATTTTGTTTTGCTTGAAAAAATGCCCTTAACAATTAATGGAAAAATTGATCGGAAAGCTTTGCCAAAACCAGAAGTGGTGATTTCTGATGCAGTGTCTGAAGCACCACAAACACCGATAGAACTGGTGATGTCAGAATTGTGGATGAATGTACTGGGATTGGATGTAGAACAAATTGGTCGCAATGACAACTTTTTTGAATTGGGCGGTCATTCTTTGTTGGCAACTCAGTTGGGCACTCGAATCAGAGAAAGGCTATCAGTTGAATTGCCGTTAAAAAACTTGTTTGAAGCTCCAACATTGGCAGGTATTTCAAAAGTTATTGAAAGCTTAAAAGAACACAACATAGATGGTTTGCAATCTTTTACCCCGATTAAGCGACTGGCTCAATCATCATCAGATGAAATGGTGTTGTCATATGCACAAGAACGTTTATGGTTTTTGAATCAACTAGAACCTAACAATGCCGTTTACAATATGCCTGTGGCGGTGCATCTAAAAGGTAAACTGAATGTAGATGCCTTTGAAAAAGCTTTTGATGCGGTGGTGGCAAGACATCAAGTATTAAGAATGCGTTTTAAAAACAATCAGGGAAAACCAAAAATTCAAATAGCAGATAAGCTGTTACTTGGCTTACCCGTATTTAACCTTGAACGATTGAATGAACTGGAACAAAAATTTGCCATCAAACAATTGGCAAAACGAGATGCGAGCGCAGCCTTTGACATTGAATATGATTGGTTGATTCGAGCCACACTGGTTCATTTATCTGACAAACATCATGTTTTATTATTGAACATGCACCACATTATTTCAGATGGCTGGTCAATGGGGATTTTAGTCAATGAATTGGCTGACTATTATCATGGTTTTTATCTTGAACAACCTCCTGAACTTGAAGCCTTACCCTTTCAATACAGTGATTTTTCACAGTGGCAACGTGAATGGTTACAAGGTGGAGAAATGGAAAAACAATTGGCTTATTGGACTCAAAAATTAAAGGCAATCCCGGCCTGCTTAAAATTTCCAACGGATCGACCACGTCAAGAAATACAAACCTTTAATGGTGCTAATTTTAAATTTAGTCTGGATCAAGATCTAACGAATGAAATTAAGCAACTTTGTCATCAACAAGGGGTGACTTTGTACATGATGTTGTTGACCTTATGGAATATCCAGTTGTCACGATATTCTGGACAGACCGATATTTGTGTGGGAACCCCAGTGGCTGGACGACATCATCAGGGGACAGAGCAATTGATTGGTTTTTTTGTCAACGCCATCGTGATGCGTAATGATTTGTCAGACAATCCATCTTTTATCGACTTATTAAAACAAGTTAAAACCACTGTACTGGAAGCCTTTGCTCATCAAGATGTGGCAGCCGAATTGGTGGTTGAAGCCGTCGTTAAGGAACGAAATTTGAGTTATAGTCCGATTGCTCAGGTTGCTTTTGCCTTACAAAATTTACCCATACAACCACATGGTCATACTGATTTAGTCATTGAACCCGTTGAAGTCGAAGGTGTGAGTGCAAAATATGACATGACTTTAAGTCTATGGGAAAGTAATGGCAGATTGGATGCAAATATTGAATACAATACTGATTTATTTTATAAAGACTCGATGGAATGCATCGCTTATCATTTTGAAACATTGATTCGTGGCGTGGTTAAAAGCCCAACACAAAGCATTGATTATTTTGATTTAATGTCACCCGATGCCTTGGCTGAATTACTGAATGTCAATGCCCGACAAACTGAAATGATTTTGCCGTTGAGCACCACACAGAGAGACTTATATCTGGAAACAATCTTCAATCCTGATACCTTGTATAACAGCATGGGGCAGGCCTTTGAAATCAATCAGGAAATTGATGTCAGATTATGGCGTCAAGCATTGAAACTGATTTATGACAATGACCCATTATTCAGAACAAGAGTGGTGAGTTGTGACGCACCTTATGCCGATACAGCCTATCAAGTCGTCGAAAAGTCGAAGAAAATTGAGTTGGAAGTGATTGATCTGAAAACTCAAAAGATATCAGATGATGCATTGTATGAGATCATCGAAAAACAAGTTTATCGAAGCTATGACTTCAGTAAAGATGAGTTGTTTAAACATTTCATCATACAGTGTAACGATAACCGAACCATTGCTGTCACTGCAACCCACCATTTATTAGCGGATGGCTTGTCTGGTGCTTTGTTTAATGAAGAACTGGGAATGGTTTATACTTCTTTATTGAAAAATGCCAAACCTGTCTTGCGATCCTCATTGTTTGAATCCTATATCTATCAAAATAGAATGAGCTTTGATTCAAAAGTCATCAAACAATTTTGGCAACAGCAATTAGCCAATACGGAAGCCTTGGATTTTCCTGCACCTCAAGTTAATGATTCTGAGTATGTGGTTGAAAAATACTTAATCAATGAACAACATCAAAAATCAATCAGACGTTTTTGTCGAAAAAGTAGAATGACGCCTGCCATTTATTTTAAAGCACTTTACGGCATTCTATTAAAAACCTATTGTCGTGCTGAAAATGATTTTGCCATTTTTGAGATCAGCAGTAGTCGGGTGAAAGAACACCTGCAAGCCTACGGTTGTTATTATCAACAAACACCGCATGTTTTTAAACAAGATGATTTGTCGTTAGATAATTCTATTAAAAATTATTTTGAAACAGTTCGTTCTTATCGTCGGGATTTAAAAGACAATAAAAACATTTCAATATTTTTACAAAACCAGTTGATCAATGCTGGCAGGGTTAGCTTTTTTTACAACTTTTATAATTTTTCCTCTGATTTTATGTTTTTAGGGGAAAATACAAAAATGCAGCATTTTCAGCCTCAATTTTCCCCTGAACAAGTACAGTTTATTGTGGACGGTGGTGACGGTAAGCTGGAATTGCAATTACATTATCATACAGATTATTTTACCAGCCTTAAATTTCTCGATCGACTGATCGATATCAGTAAACAATTGATTGATGGCGCTGACTTTCTGGGAGATATCAGCATCATCAATGCCGATGAATTTCAGTCTATTGTCGATAATCTTGAAAGCTCTAAAACTCAATTACCTAAGATTACAGCGATACATCAATGGTTTGAAGAACAGGTTTCATCCACTCCTGACAATATGGCGGTTATTTGTGGTGACAACCAGTTAAGCTATGCAGAATTGAATGTTAAAGCCAATCAATTGGCTTATGTTCTTAAACAACAGGGAATAGAGCGAAATATCCGTGTTGCCGTTTGCTGTCATCGTTCAGTTGATTTTGTAGTAGCAATATTGGCAGTGATTAAAAGTGGTGGTTGTTATATTCCGTTAGAACCGAATTATCCAGCGTCACGTTTGACTTATATTGTGGAAGACAGTCAAACCAAGCTGTTAATCACTCAAAGTGACTTAAAAGAGCAGTTTACAGACATTGAATGTCCTGTGATTTATCTGGACGAGTCACAACAAATGTTGTCTCAGCAACCCACAGAAAATCTTTTGTCAGAACTCAAAATAACTGATTTATTTTATGTGATTTATACTTCAGGGACGACGGGGCAACCAAAAGGCGTTGCTATTACACATCGTGGAGAAATTAATCTACTCAATTGGTATACCCGTTCATTCGACATCAGTGAAAATGACCAAACATTGCTGATCAGTGCATTGGGTTTTGATTTAACACAAAAAAATATTTTTGCTCTACTGGTATCAGGTGGTTGCGTGGTCATGCCAGAGATGAAAGACTATGATGATCGTATCATTGCCTGCGAGATTGAAGATAAAAATATCAGCCTGTTGAATTGTGCGCCCAGTGCAATTTACCCATTGGTTGAATCTACCCATCGTCCAATACATGACAACATTGAAAGCAGGGGGGCATTTCAGCATTTGTCATCATTACGCCTAGTGTTACTGGGTGGTGAACCTATCAATATGAAAAAACTGGAATCTTGGGTAAATGACCAAGACTTTAATGCTGAAATTGTCAATACATACGGTCCAACCGAGTGTACAGATATTGCCAGTTATTATCGGGTATCCAATCCTACTGATTTTATGTATCGACAAGTTCCCATTGGTCGCAGTAATGACAATGTGAAATTATTGGTGATGGATGAAAACATGCAACTGGTACCATTGGGGATTCCAGGTGAATTATGTATTGGCGGTGCTGGTGTTGCTGTGGGTTATGTTAATCGAAAAGAATTAACTCGACAAAGTTTCGTTGAAGTTCCTTTTGTCTCAGGTAAAGTTTATAAAACAGGTGACTTGGTTCGATATTTACCCAATGGTTTGATTGATTATATTGGACGTCTGGATCATCAGGTAAAAATTCGTGGTTTACGGATTGAATTGGGTGAAATTGAATTTACCCTAAAACGAATTGAGTCCGTTGATGACTGTTTGGTCGTGGTGCATCAACAAAACTTAATTGCCTACGTCATTGGTCATAAGGAAATTGATGTTATTAAAAATAATTTACAGACTCAATTGCCAAGTTATATGGTGCCTAATAATTTTATTTTTATGGATGAATGGCCATTAACAGTCAATGGTAAAATAGATAGGAAAGCCTTGCCTGACCCAGAAGAATATCGCCATCACGATTACCTAAAAGCGACTAACCCTGTTGAAGAAAAGCTGATTGCATTATGGGAAGAGGTATTAGGTGTCAGTCCAATCGGCATTAAAGATAATTTCTTTGCACTGGGTGGGCAGTCTTTGTTAGCCGTTAGACTAATGTCACTGATGTCTCATGAGTTTGATCAGGAAATTCCATTATCTGCTTTATTTCAGGCATCGACCATTGAAGATATTGCCAAACTCATCAATGGTGAAGATAAAACACAAAATCAATTACCGTTGGTTACGCTACAACCGAAAGGTGAAAACACACCTATTTTCTGTGTTCATGCCATTGGTGGCAATGCTTTAAATTTTCGCCCATTATCATTAGGCTTAGGTTCTAATCAACCATTTTATGCTTTTGAAGCCGTCGGTTTAAGAGCCGATAGAATGCCTCAAAATAGCATTGAAGCCATGGCTAAAACCTATATTAAATCACTGCGTAAAACTCAACCAGTCGGCCCCTACGTTCTGGCAGGACATTCATTTGGTGGTCTAATTGCCTTTGAAATGGCTCAGCAACTCATCGCCGCTAACCAAGTTATTGACCATTTGGTCTTGCTGGAAACACCTTCTCCAGCGTACATCAATGACCAGCTGATGAAAGATGAAAATGATGAGTCATGGCAACAGCAATGGCTCAAAGAAATTGTTCGCCTGGCTAAAGATGAGCTGAACCTGGACCTGAATTCTGATGAGTTTGGTGATGATTTATCGTTAACGGATAAAATAAATAGCATCATCGAACAAGTCGAAAGCAGTGGAGAAGACCTATCCTCAATTAAACGATTATTTAATGTACATCTCGCCAACATGGAGGCCATGGCAAGCTATAAAGCTAATTTATATCCAGGAGACGTGACTTTAATTCGAGCAGAAGACAGTGCGGGTCATACCAATGACTGGCAACAACACATTGACGGCAAAATAGAAACTCGTGTGGTGCCAGGAGGGCATGACTCTATGTTGGAAGAACGTTATGTTGATGCCATTGCGCAACTATTTAAAGAGTGTACGGATTGTTGATGGTCTAATTTTACAACAGTTATATAAATTATTTTGGCAATTTTTTGTATAAAAATGTGATGAAGTATGTATTTTGACTGTTAATAATGTCACAAAAAGTTTATATTTAATGTGCTATTCTTGATTATTAGGGGCTGTTTTAATTGAATAGTTTCTCAATTTCATACGAAAATTTTAATTTACTTTTTTAGTAACTTTTCAAGAGGATTAATTATGTCATTTGATGATGCAAGTTCAGGCGTAGGCGTTAACCAAAGTGGAAAATCTGGTGGCGATGCAATGGGTAGTGCTGGTGCAATGTCTGGTGCAGGTGGTGGTTCTGGTGTTGGTGTGGGTGCTGGCATAGATGGTGCGGGTGGTTCCTCATATTCAAGCGTATCTGGTGGTGGTGGTTATGCAATGGCATCTGGTGGTAGTGCTGGTGCTGCTATTGGTTCTGGCGGTAGTGCTGGTTCTGACGCAAGTGCTGCTGGTGCAATGGGTGGTGATGCAACAGATAATACGTCAATTGGTAGTATTAACGTCAACGCTTAATTTACAGCATGAAAGTCTTGAGGTTTTTTTAGAATTTAAAACCTCAAGTATCTTTCGTTGCCTGCCATGGAGAGCGGAGGCAAGTAGTCCCCAATAGGGCTTAGGGCGCGGGCGTATAGTCGAAGTTCGAACGATAGAGAGTGCGTAGACTATATCCTGAATCCGAACTTCAATATGAAAATATTGCGTTTGTATGTGAATTCCAGCTGGTTTTTAAAAATTTATTTCGTGAAATTCACCTCAGTGCGCAAAAATCAAACTTTGGAATTAACAAATATCAAAAATACAAATTATTATCATTAATCTTGAATTTTTAACAAAGAAA
>JABHHM010000096.1 GCA_018671575.1 Methylococcales bacterium
CTGCGCAATTTGGATATTTATTTATTTCGCTTCCCCTTACTTTATTTTTTAATCCACTAGTTTAAAAACTCCATCACGTCTAGCGTCACCTACTCCCGTAAAATCATCACCCTGCTTTGATAAAGTATGTGTTCCCCCAAAAAATAGGTTTTGCTCTGGCCACAAAACATGTTGGTGATACTGAGAATATAAATAGTCCAATGAACTTTGTGGAAAACCTGTTTCAATACTCAAGAGATTGTTTTCATGATGAATTCTGGGTTGTTTGACTGCGGTTTGAATATCCATATTAAAATCTATGATATTAATCAATACTTGTAGTATGGCGGTTCTTATTCGATTGGAGCCACCTGAACCGAGTGCAATTTGTTGATTATTGCTTAATTTTACATAGCTAGGAGCCATCATTGAGGTTAGTCGTTGATTGGGCTGCCATTGATGAAAACCCTCTGGATTTAAATCGGCTTCACCCAGCATATTATTCAGCATAATTCCTGTATTTCCCAACATACTGCCACAGCCTTCACCATTGGATGATGTTAAACTGGCAATATTACCTTGTCGATCAATGACATTTATGTGAGTGGTACCACGATGAAATGCTGTACGTCCTTTAATTTTATGGATGTAATCTGAAAGTAACTTGGGATCTAAAATATTGATTAAATCATGATGAGCGTTAGGAGCATCAAGTCGAGCTTGATTGGTTAATAGCATAATTTGAGCCAATAAGTCTAAATGAGATTTAGAACCAAATTTCATGCTTGAAAAATCAATTTTTTCTGCCAGTTTTAATGCAAAAGCAATCAAAATACCGCCTGAAGAAGGTGGTGGGTTGGTATATATGTGGTGATTACGATAATTGATGGTTAATGGTGGCCTTTTATAAACTTGATAATTTGTCAGGTCTTGTTGCTTTAAATAGCCTCCATTTTCTTGGCAATCTTTAACCATCATTTTGGCAATATCATGTTGATAAAACAGTTGATCACCTTCTTTACTCAGCCATTCAAAAGTCTCAGCTAAATTGGGAAAGGTAAGGCAATCTCCCATTTTTGGTAATTGATACAGGTTGTTTGAATAGTTTTTTCGACAACTGTCAGTGGCTGTATAAATGGGTTTAACAATATCAAAGATATAGGCTTGTAATTTGTTTAAAATAACACCTTTTTTGGCATATTCAATGGCTGGTTGTGTGATGACATTCATCGGTAATTGGCATAAATCACGATGAATTTCAAAGATACCTTTGACCATTCCTGGTGTTGCAATGGAACCTAAGCCAATATGAAACTCTTGTTGATCTGATCCAAAATTGGCAATAATGGGATAGAAATCAATTTCACTAATGGGTTTTTTAGTGATGGGGGACTGAGTGAAAAAATCATAAGTAATAATTTTTTCTTGCTGTGTTTTAGCCAATAAAAAACCACCACCTCCCAGAGATGAAAGTACAGGTTCTACAACACATGAGGTATAAAGTGCTGCAAGAGCCGCATCAAATGCATTGCCACCCGATTTTAATATAGTCTCTGCCGCTTCAACTGTTTTTGGGTGACCTGCTGAAATGATACCTTTCATACACGTTTCTTAATAATTTCTATGAGTTTTCTTGCCAAAAAGGGGAATGATGCGAGTAACACAAAAGCCAGAATAATTTTTGGAGTCATGATGCCACTGAGGTTGGTAAGTGTTGAAAACTGTTGTCCTGCATAAACATAAACAAGGGTTCCAGCCAGCATGCCTATTTGACTGACCCAATAATAAGTGAAGGTTTTTATTTTTGTCAGACCCATTAATAAATTGATGATAAAAAATGGAAAGGCAGGAATCAGTCTTAAGGTTAATAAATAAATAGCGCCTTCTTTCTCAATGCCTTCATTAATTGTTTTTAAATTCGATGCAAATTTATGTTGTATGGTTTTGATTAATATGAATCTTGAAATAAGAAAGGCAATGGTCGCACCAATGGTTGATGCAAATGAAATGATGAGTGTTCCCCATAATAAACCAAAAATAGCACCACCAAACAATGTTAATACAACCGCTCCAGGCAAAGAAAATGCGGTTGTAATGACATAAATAATAAAGAATGTAATAGCCGATGTTATAAAATTATTTTGAGTATACTCATTAATAGTTGTTTGTTGAGATTGAATGAATTCAAGTGTCAAATATTGTTTAATATCAAAAGCAATGAAAAATGCAATTGAAACGGCAATTAAAAACAAAACAACAATTTTTCTGACAATACTTTTTTTTTCATTCATGATAAAGCCTATCATTTAAACCTAGAAAAATCAGTTGGGTCGACTGTGAGCGTCCAATACACTGAATATTCATCACCTTGAATGCTCTTTCTACGATTCAATTGATTGTTCTAGGAGGCTGTCCGAAAACTCATCTTTCCGCCAACTCTGCGTTCACCCCTCAAGGGGGTACCGAGGAAAAATGGTCTCAAAATGCTCATTTACACACGTAAACTGCGCTTTTTCGACAATTTTATGCCTTGATCTGACAAAAACCTGCGTTCTCGGACAGCCTCCTAGGTTAAACCAATGAAATTCAGTTGAAATACTGATTATTGAGTAAATTTCGCCTATCCTTAATAAAGACAAGAAATATATATTTTATAAAAAATTATTTGGAAATAAAATGACAGAACGTATTTGGCGATTAACTTTGGGTATTTCTATTTTAACTTTTCTTAGTTTTGATTTACACCTGTTGTTGTATGGATTAATCGGTATCATGTTTTTTGAAGGTATAACCAATATTAGAACCACCAAAATTGTTTCTCGTTTACGTTACGGTGAAGATTATATTAATATCATGAGAAAAGATATCCGTTGCATTAAGAGTAGCAGAGCTTTTCAATTTGAAGCGGAAAGAATGCTAAGATTTGCAATGGCTTCTGCCATGTTGGTTACTTTTGTTATTTATCCCATTTGGTTTTTCCCCTGGTTTATTGGTTTGATGTTAACCAGTGCAGGTCTAACCAGTATTTGTCCCATGTTAATGGTTTTCCAATGGTTGGGTTTTAAAGGGTAGTTTTTAATGGATCCTGTATCAGAAAACCAGGTAGAAATTGATAGTGAGCAACATTTTGATTGGGCGCAAAGTTGGAAGGCATCGTTACCCATTAAAATAACATCAATTGTACTGTGGGGAATTGCCCTGATTGGTTTTGCCATTGCCGTTATTATTTTGTGGGATCGAGAGCAAATACTGGAAGAGCAATTTCATGGTAATGCTGACCGAATTGCCTATGAAGTCACCAATTATTCCTATACCAACAAACATACAGATGAAGAGCTTAGGGGTTATATTTTACCTTTTTTACAACAACATGATTTTCAAGCACTTAAAATTACCTTGCTTGATAGAATCATTGAAATTGGTCAGTATCAATCTGATTCTAAAACAATTTTACGAGATACGCCTTATATTGTTACATTACCCAAACAAAATATTATTGTTCAACAGGCTATTTTAACTTTTTATCACACCGATTGGTCAGAAATTCTGCGGACACAACAAAAAACGTTGTTATGGTTAATTGTGGCCATTTGTTTATTATTTGGTCTATTTTTGACATGGATTATGCACAAAGTGGTGACTCAGCCTTTTGAGTCCTTAGTTAATGCTACTCTATCGGTTGCTGATGGAAAATTGGATACACGATTAGATACTGGTCGGCCTGATGAATTCGGACAATTGGCAAAATTTTTCAATGAAATGCTGGATCATATTAATGAACAACAAGAGCAATTGAAAGTGGCATTAGGTAATGCCCATGAATCCACTAAAGCCAAGAGTGTTTTTTTGGCAAACATGAGCCATGAATTAAGAACGCCACTGAATGCGGTGATTGGTTATACTGAATTATTGATAGACGATGCTGAAGATTTATCTCAGGAGGAGTTTATTCCTGATTTGAAAAAAATTCTGTCAGCGGGTAAACATTTACTGGGTTTGATTAATGATATTCTGGATTTATCTAAAATTGAAGCAGGTAAAATGGATCTTTTTCTGGAAGAATTTGAA
>JABHHM010000095.1 GCA_018671575.1 Methylococcales bacterium
AGCCCACTCAGGTGCTTGTTTTCGGACAGCCTCCTAGTACGGTTGAACTTATCAAAGATAGTTTTTTATCAAAAAGAATTAAAGATATAGGCCGTTACTCTAGTATTGATTGACTACAACAAAATGAATCAAAATATTGCAAAATAAACCTATCATAATATGATCAACTATTACTAAAATTACTCTATAGCAACGACGTTAAATCTGGTTCACTGGATACGATACTTTATAAATCTACAAACCTTGATCAATTATAAAAGTTAAGAAAATAATAGAAAAATAGTATGTTAAAAACAATTGATAATGATATTTCCTTTTAGAGAAAGGGGGCGGGCATCTATACTCAGCAGGTTAAAAAAGAATAATCAATTAATTGAATTTTTACTTTCGTAATATCAGGTTTTTATGCAACAGACTCATGTCCCAAAATATTTGTACTCATGGTTTGATTTTTTGGGTTCACCATTGTATTGGTTAAGTTGTTGTTTATAAAAATAATCACTACCGAAAAATGGGTCATTTATAACTTTAACATTTGTTATGGCGACAATGATCAGAACGATTGTAAAAATTGCTATATTAATAAATTGTTTAAACATTTCAAATTTATCCATTTTTATCATTTTTTGAGCAAGTTAAGTTGTATCTACACTATTACAAGTAGCGTGCCATACCCAAAAAATAATAATTTTTACTTGTTATTCATATGGTTATAAAATGTTTTGTTATTTGTTTGAATATTTAAACTGCAATACCAATTTGCACACTTTAAAATTATCACTGCAAAAAAAGTGGAATAATATCTCTATATTCAAATGCTTAGGAGTCATTTTAAATAACTGTGCATTTACGCACATGTGCTATTTTGCATAGGGGGGTAAGAAGGGGTTAAGAAAATAAAATCGACGCATATCATAAATATTTCCAAAATATGGAAAGTTAATATACGGATGATTAGCGAGGTTATTGAGGGAGCGTGTAATCTTCATTCATCAGTTGATGATGTCAACTTTACCTGTACTGTAGGTCGGAAAGGGGGGCATGATCTGCCAATATTTTTTTAAACTTATGTTTGCTACTATGGCCCAATGGATAAAGCCAAAAAATCAGTCAAATAATATCTTAAATTTATGATTTATTGTTTGCAAAGTGTCATAAATTTATTAGCCTTTTTAAGGCTCATTTATCAACATTTTCCTTAAGCATTAGATCGCCTAGATCTGAGTGAAGGTTGCCATATAAACTACCCCAACTTCCATTACTACGTTTATCCTTGGCGATATGAAGTGTATATAGTCGAACTTCAGCATTCCCCTTAATAGTAGCTACCCCATTGGCTTTCCAAGTGGAAACTCAATAGCTTGGTATTTCTTGAACAAGTTAGAGGCTTCATTATAGTTAGCTTTATTTTTAGCAACAGCATCACCACTTAATTTATGTAATAGGACAATTAACCGCTTATCGCTATCACGAGAAACAAAGGTTGACATATTTTTAATCCATGTCTCTGCAAGGGCTTTATTATCTTGTTTTGCCTTAAGCTCAGAATTGGTTGATTCCATGTCTTTATTAATCATACGTTGTAAGCGAGTATTAACTGTCGTAATACGTTCTTTAAGTGCTACCATATCGGGATGGCCTGTGGAGATTTTTTTTCCATAGCGAGAATCAATTTCTTTTAAGATCTTATTGACCTTATTAAAATTAAGTTTTGCACGCTGAAGTGAGTTTGAATCAAGGGATTTATTAATCTTCGCTAAGTTTTTATCGATCTTTTTCATACGGCTAACTACCGAGCTTGGAAGTTTTTCTCCTTTGCCTGTTGTTAATGTTTTAGATGAGGATGATGAATTTTTTGTTGACTGTTTAGGTGTGTGCACAGGTCTTAGGGTAGTGGATGAGTTGGCTGGTTTAACTGATCTTCTCAACCGTTTAGCCAGTTTTTTATCCAGTTTTTCGAGTTTCTTTTTTAGGCGAGAAATATTTCGGTTAGTTGGATCGGTACTTTCTAATGCCTTAAAAAGAGTCATTGTTTCTGCCAACTTAGTTTCGGCATTCTTGGGCTGAGTGGTGATTTTACGTTGGATCGAGCTTACGTTTTTTTGGATCTCCCGAACCATCTTAGCTGAATCTGATGCTAACGCAGGAAGACTGATGAGTTGCCAAGTGAATAAAAAAAGGCCAAAAGATAAAAGTTTAGCAATTTTATGATAATTGACATGATCTTTCTCCAATGTTCACGGTTCTACATGATTAAACTTGACTGAATTTCTTTGAAGTATTTAATTACCCTGTAAATATAAAGGGATATATGTCGGTGACTTTTGAACCTGCAGACTTCATTATTTTAGTTTTGAGTCTCAATCATGTATTCGCATACATTCAATCAACTAAAATTCTAAAATACCTCGCTACAAAACCAACATACAAAAGGGGAGGGCAAACACAGTTGGTTTTATCCCCGCTTGAATTTGTTGATAAAATGGTCAAATTAATAATTTATCGAGGGGCAAGTCTGACTCTGCTCAATCGAGTGCTTTAAAGAAATCATAAAAAGAAATCAAAAAATATTGCAAAAACAATAGAGCAAACAATTAGACTGACAAACATCACCGGTAAGCCTTTTTTCATCCAGATTTTAGGTGAAATACAAGCTTCTGGCATTCCACAACGTTCAGCTTCAGCCATACATATGATATTGGCGGTTGCTCCAATATGAGTTCCGTTTCCTCCCATTCCCACGCCTAATGCCAATGCCCACCACAAGGGTGTTACATTTATTCCTTGTGTTTCTAAACCTAAAACAATAGGGATCATGGTGACTGTAAAAGGAATGTTGTCAACAATTGCACTGACAATGGCCGCTACCCACATTAATATAATGGCCGTTATTAAGAGTTTTTTGGGATCATTGGCAAATTCTGCTAATTGATTACCGATGAGTGATAATACTCCTGATGCTTCAACGCCTCCGACGATGATAAATAATGAAGCAAAAAATAATAGAACAGGCCATTCTACCTCCAGCAGAATTTTTTCAATATTGGGCTGAATGAGTATGATTGCCAATGCAATACCGATGAATGAAACAAAAGATGGATATAAGTGCAAATGATGGTGAATAAAAAACAATCCAATAACCACGCCTAATACGAATAATATTTTTTTTAATCCAGCAGGGTCTTTTATTGCTTTGTGTTCGTCCAGATCAATTTTTGTAGAGGTATTTGTGTTGGGTTGTAAATTGTCTCGAAATAAAAATAATACCAAACCTACTACGCAACACCAGACCACAACCACAATCGGCACCATATGAATCATGAACCGAGTAAAGTCTATATGGGCGGCGCTACCTATCATGATGTTGGGAGGGTCACCCACCAATGTTCCAATGCCTCCAATATTTGATAACATGGCTTCAGCCATCAGAAAAGGCATGGGGTTTAAAAATAACAAGCGAGTGATTAATACCGTTAAGGGGGCAAAAATAATGACGGTGGTTACATTATCTAAAAACATACTGATAATACTGACGGCGAGACATAAATAGACCAGTAAACGTTTCGGGCTTTTGGCTGTTTTTTTAGCTATTTTTATCGCCAGATATTCAAATCCACCTGTGGGTCTGATCATTGCAACAATCAGCATCATACCCATCAACAGTAGCATGGTGTTGGCATCAATAGCATGTAATGCTTTTGCCTGATCGTAAAAACCAAACCACATGCCCACCACAATCATCGTGACAGCACCGAGTAGAGCCGCACTGGCACGGTGTAATTTTTCACTGAAAATTATAATATAAGAAACAACCAGCACCGATGTGGCAATTAACATGTGTTCAGTAGAGGCGGTGGCCAAATGTTCAGAATTAATCATTTTTGATCTTTCATTTCTAGCATAAGTTTAGCGACACCCATAATAGTCACTGTGCCTAAAAATTGTTCATTTTCCATCACAAAAATATAAGTGACATCTGATTTCTCCATGACAGCCAAGGCTTTTACAACGGGTGAAGCCGGTGTGATTGTCACGACATTGTTAATCACAAAATTATCAACAGGAAGATCTGTTACTGTCAATGCGTGTTCTTTTGATATATTGATGCAACCCAGTGAATCGCCCAGTAAATGAGCATGATCAACCATAAAATCGGGGATACAATTGACTTTGAAAATATGTCGAATGGAAACTCGTCCCGCCAGTTTTCCCTGAGCGTCAATATAGGGTAGGCCAGGTACATTGTGTTTAACGCATAAAGAAAATGCATCTTTAATCAACATGCCTGGTCGGGCAACGCCAGAAGGAATAAGAATGTTTTTTAAGTTCATATTTATTTAATGATGTGAGGTGAGAATATGACGTTCTTTGGGCAAAGTAAAAAATAACATAGAGCTACGTAAACACGGACATTCATGGAACATCATCTATGTTTACCCGTGGCAAACAAACACTCATATTTGATTGATTTGCTTAATATTTATTTTTCGATGCTTATGGTTAAATCATAGGTTATTTTTTTAATTTAAAATGATCATTGTAGTGTTAATCATTGGAAAATTGATTCGTGTCAAAATATATTAAATTATGTAAAAAAATGGTTGACTTAAAAATGGATCGTTTAGCATTTTATTGAAGGTAGTATAAATTTAAACTAGGTGACAACTCGCTTGAAATCCTCCGAGGAAGGTTGTCTGAGAGTCACCTATTTTGCCAATGCAGCGTTAAACCTTTGATGAGGTTATTGTTTAATGCCTTCAACGGATATAAATAATTCAACTTCTTTGGCCGCAGGACCTAAGTTAAAATTGATATTAAAATCCTTTAACGATAAGCTGGTGGTTGCAGAAAATCCCCGACGATAGCCACCCCAAGGATCATTGCCGTGGCCGATGTGTTGTACATCAAGGGCAATATTTTTGGTGACACCATGTAAAGTTAATTTGCCTTTAAGGGTTGCGCTATTTTTACTGTTTTCAACAAAACTGGTGCTGACAAGAGTCGCTTTCGGATATTTTTTAACTTCAAAAAAATCCTTGCCTCTTAGGTGTTTGTCACGTTCAGCATGGTGACTGTCGACACTTTTCATTTCAATGCTGACTTTTGCATTTGAAGTTGATGGTTGTTTTTCATTGTAATTAAAATGCCCCTCAAATTTTTTAAAACTGCCGAGTAACCAGCTAAAACCCATGTGTTTTATTTTAAACTGTATAAACGCATGAGCGCCTTGTGTATCAAGTTTGTATTCTGCTGCTTGTAGTGGGATGGATGCACAGCATAGTAAAAGGGTTATTAGTGTTTTTTTCATGTCAATTTCCTTGGTTTTTAGTGGTAAAAATAGGTTGTTCAGTTGATCCTGTGGTCATGCGTTTTAGCGTATTGTCTTTATCAATAACATGATGTTTTATTGCGCCCAGAGCATGTAAACTTACTAGGAGGCTGTCCGAAAATAGGAAATATAACCACTAATGTTGATATGCACTCATGATTTTAAATTATTTTGCACTAAAACAAACAGAGTAATACATATTAATCAATTG
>JABHHM010000348.1 GCA_018671575.1 Methylococcales bacterium
TACGTCAGCAATCAGCTGTTAAAGATGCGGTCACCATTGTTAAAGATGAACGTCTAGTGGCTTATGTTGTATTAGAGACAGAAGAGGTTAAGCAATCGGATTTGAAAAAAGCATTACGAGATAGGTTGCCTGCTTATATGGTGCCTCATGCTTTTATGTTGATTGATCATATTCCATTGTCGCCCAATGGCAAGGTGGATAGAAAAGCACTGCCCGAACCTGATTACACTCAAGACGATGAAAAAGAAAAAGTATTGCCACGAAATGAAACAGAAACTAAAATCGCTGAAATCTGGCAAGAAGTTTTAAAACTGGATCAAATCGGTGTGTATGATAATTTCTTTGAATTGGGTGGTCATTCGCTACTTGCAACTCAGTTGATATCAAGAATACGTCAAACTTTTCAAATTGAGCCCACGTTACAGGCATTTTTTGATGACCCAACCATTTCAGGTTTTGCCATTGTTATTGATAACAGTGATCAGCAAGCAGTGAGTGTGCCTATTCCTACTATTAAAGCCAGGCCAAGGCGTGGCAAGAGACGTAAGGATTTGCGTTCAAAACTCGAGCAATTATCTGATGAAGAATTGGAAGAATTGTTGAAAAAGAAGAGCTTGAGCTAGAGTCTATTTTAAAAAAACAATACAAATATTTTCATGATGACAGACCTCCATAATTAAGGGGGATTTCACCATGGTTTTTGGATAAAACCCTGCTAGACTAACCTTTTAGGTTAGTTTTTAAATTAAATTATTGAGGTCTGCCGTAGGCTGAAAAAGAATGAAATTTACAATTTTTTATATATTCTATAGTATTCTTTCATGCTAAACCAACCAACCAACCAACCAACCAACCAACCAACCAACCAATCAAAATTTAACATTTAACATTTAACATTTAATCATGCTGAATATGGTTGTCAGTCTAATCATCTATCCATTCCTGAGCTGTTCGATCAATACACCAAATTAGGGTTTATCTACCCCAAAAAGCGACAATTTATTGCTCCATTTTATGATCGTATTGTGTCTAACTGGGAAGTGGCAATGCAACATGGATTGTTGCAGGTATTAACTTACGGTGATGTGGGGCAGGCGAATTGGGCATCAGTCAGTGAATGGATGCAAACAGAAAATGGTTGGAATTCACAGCATTTAGTTGGAACCTCTCCCATTGCTTCAAGAGCCGTGATGCTTTGTCGTCAAATGGAAGCAATACATAATTCGTTACATTATTCTTACCAGAATTTTTTTCAGCAGAAAAATAAATTTTCCAAGCGAGTTTTTGGATCAATAGATCAGTCGTTTTCTAATCAGCAATATTATCTCAAAGAATATGCGTATTTTTACTTACAGAAAAGTACAAAGTCGTCAGTAATTGTCGATTGTTCGATCGATATTTTACCTGCTGATAAAAATAATGTGGGTGACTTATTGCTCTTTTTGAATCAACAAAGATCAATCTGTTTTTGTCAGGCAGAGCAAATCACAGTAGATAATCTGACATTACAATTATTGAATAAGCGGTATCACACCGCAGGTCTATTTCGTTATCGACAAATTTATATTTGTCGTCAACAAGGTGAAATTGTGGGGTGTAGTATCGTCTACCGATGACCTTTGGGTTTAAATTTTTCATTCATAGAAAATCGGTGTGAGCTGATCATCAGTGATTGTATTGATTAATCGACCGCAAGCATGACAATTCAAGCCTTATTTACATTCCTCTGATAAAATGACCGACATTGAAACCAAAATTGAACCTTATCATCAAATTATCGGTAAGATTAATCAGGATGAAAAAGAACAATGTGCGTTGAAACTTGATATTGCCAAAACATTGTTGACTCATGCTAAATCAAAAACCTTTGCAGATGATGTGACTCGTTGTTTTATGCAACATCTTGAGTCGCCTGATACATTAACTTATTCAAATCTGTTTACGGTGATTGGAAAAGTTCGTTAAATATTTCATCGTATATGTCATAATAGTTTTAAGTGATGGGTTTTTATTGTCAAGTGATAATATAATGATCACCATCAGTCATTTCAGCAAGGACTATTCATGCAATTTCTTAATATCAAAACAGATTTTGCCTTCAAAAAGGTATTTGGCAGTAAAGACAGTAGAGATCGGTTAATTAGTTTTTTAAATCATCTCATTTATTCTGATAGTGCCAAAAAAATAAAAGATTTAACCATTGTCGACCCTTATAATCTACCCATGCTCAAAGGTGTGAAAGACACTTATGTGGATGTTAAAGCGGTGTTAGATGATGACACTACAGTCATTATCGAAATGCAAATACTCAATCATCCAGGGTTTGAAAAACGAGTATTGTACAATGCGGCTAAAAATTATTCCTTGCAACTGAAAAAAGGGGAAGATTATCACTTGCTGAATCCTGTGATTGCTTTGAGTATTGTTGATTTTGAGATGTTTGAAGAACATGACAATGTCTTTAGTCATTTTAAACTCATTGAAAAAGAGCAATTCATCAATTACAGCGATGATATTGAATTGATTTTTGTTGAATTACCTAAGTTTAATAAAACACTGGATGAATTAGAGAACATAAAAGATCAGTGGTTATATTTTGTTAAAAACTCTGGTAGTTTGGAGTTTATACCGAAAGATTTTAATTCTGATATTCAAGGGGCATTAGAGGTTGTCAATGAAGCGAGTATGACCATTGAAGAATTGGAAGTACAACACAAAAGACAGGAGTTTATTTACATTCAACGAACATCATTGGAATTGGCAAAAACTCAAGGTCTAAAGCAGGGTATAAAACAAGGTATTGAGCAAGGTATTGAGCAAGGTCTTGAGCAAGGTCTTGAGCAAGGTCTTGAAGAAGGTAAAAAAGTTGGAATCATCGGGATGTTTAAAATGGGAGTTGATGTAGAGAAAATTGCAGACTATTTTAAAATTACTGTTGATGAAATTAACGCTATTTTAGAGAACAAAAAAGACAAGTAAAACTCTCTGAAAATAGATAAAAACGCTTAATTAAACAAAGGGTATTTAATGAAGAATTTTTACTGGATGGTTTTACTGTGTCTGCTTATGGTGATTGTAAGTGGCATTATTTATATGCATAAAGACCAGGTGAGTTTAATAAAAATCCCTCCAAAATCATTAGCGCAGTGGTATAAACCAGAAAATAAGCGTCAGGTTTGGTTACACAATATGTTTAAACTGCGACGTGAAATGCAGGCACTTAGGTTTTACTCTCAAGCAAAAGAGGCGAAGAAACTGCAAAAATGGCTAAATCAATTCAGCGAACATTATTTGAAAATTTTTGAAATGGTGCCAGAATGGAATAAAAAATTGGATAGAGAGGCTCTGGCTACTTTACAAAATTTTGCGCAGGTAAGTAATTTTCAAGGAATTACAAAGGTGCTTGATAGCTTAGATGAAAGTTGTAAATTGTGCCATACAGATTATAGAGCGATTACTGCGACTATGTACCGTGCTCCAGATTTCTCTAAAATAGAAAAACTCAGTTCATCGGCTTCAATCCAAGAGCATATGAAAACATTAATTAAACAGATCAATCAGGTTAAGATTGCTTCAGAAGACGGTATGCCCGATCATGCTTTATCCTCATTATCTGATCTGAGTAAAGGACTTGAATTGTTGGGGGAAAGCTGTTCTGGTTGCCATAAAAAAGACCGTAAAATATATCCAAGTGATAGCATGAGTCAAACCCTGGCTAGGCTGAAGCAAAGTATAAAATTTGGTACGCAAAAAAAACAGGGAGAAGAATTGGGTAGTTTAGCGGTGCAAGCTTGCGCTCGTTGTCATGCTACTCATCGACTTTCTGCTGATAGCAGGAAGCTATTTTTAGAGCCACAAAGTTTGTCTGAGTTAATTAGACATTAGGGGAAGCGAAATAAATAAACTACCCATCTTACTGACTTTTTTGTTCGTCTTCTTTGCCACAAAAATAATTGAGTAGAATGACTGCACGCCTATTTTTGTAACAAAGAAGATGAACAAAATTCTGCACAATATAAGAGTGGAAAACTGGGTCAATTAAACGGAATCTATATGCACATTATTCTTTCACATGATCACTCATTTATTTGGAGTTTTTCTTGA
>JABHHM010000093.1 GCA_018671575.1 Methylococcales bacterium
AAGAACGCACACTCGTGATATCAATGCGTATAGTTCATTAACTCAAAGCACTCCCAAATTTGCATTTTTTACTATCTTAGCTTTTGTGGCCGCAATTGGTTTGCCAGGCACAGCAGGGTTTATTGCCGAACTTCATGTGTTGATTGGTGGTTATCAGCAATGGCAGTGGCTAATTGTTATCTTATCGATTGGTGTATTAATCAGTGCGACTTATGCTATTCGTACAATCGGTCGATTGTTTACTGGTCCAGTTAGACCCGTGATGAAAAATGTTGCTGATTTACAGCCTCAAGAAATGATGACTGCTTCTATTTTGGCTGTCGGTATTATATTTATCGGCTTGTATCCCGCACCTTTACTTGATCTTATGTCTGCCTCAGTTGATCAATTGAGTGCTGTCTTTGTTGCAAGGTAATTTTAATCGTATGTCACACTCTCAAAAAACAGATGCACTTCGAAATGACCTTAAGCGTGCTATAGAGCATCTTGAGCATGTCTTGCCAGGGCAATTTCCGCTGAAAGATTTTGTTCACCATAATACCATTCACGGTTATCAGCATTTACATTTTAGTGAAGCATTAGACGAAACACATAAAGTGACAGATATCTTTGGTTATCAACCCATTGATAGCTATCGTCAGTATCTTAAACAAGGGCGAATTAAATTAGAGCATTTAGAGCAAGTTATACTGAATGATGAAGAACTAGAATCTGATAAAACGATTGCAGTGATTGACGGAAGAGACATTAAACGGTTAGAAATTTATTCATTGGCTTTACGTTATTCTTTTGATGCCATTACCAAAAGTCAGCTTAAATGGAAAACGGCTGAAGAAAATGTATTTGAAAAAATTCAGTCAGATGTCCCTGAAGTTATCAAGGAAAAACTTCTGGATTCAGATTTAGAACACACTGAAGCAGATATTGTCAGTGATTTATGGTGTGTTTGTTTGGAAGCTCAAAATTTAGAAGATTATTTGTTACATCCTGAAGAATTGATGGATTTGTCGTCAGACCAGGCAGAATCAATTTTTACATCTTATATGCAATCAGAGAAAAATGAAGAATTGGTTGCAGATAAAGTTCGTGATCGAATGCGTAGGGATATCAAAGCATTGATCAGATTGTTACTGAAGAAAGTGGGTAATGAATTGTCTATTCGTGGTTTTTTGCTAGCCATGACGGGTGAAGATATCATGGATGATATTCGCCCTGTTTTAATTCGTCATCTCAGTAATCATTTGGATCACGGTATGGCGAGTTGGCATAACGCAAAACGCTCGGAAGGTTTTTTTAGTAGTTGGTTATTAGCGGCTAGAACTGATTTGTCATGGTTTTTTGATGAAATTCCCGATTGGCATGAAGTGCTTGAAGGTATCCCTGATAATGCGCTGGATGCCATCATCATTGAACTAAGAATTATCGGTATTCCTAAAAGTCGTTGGAATACTTATTTACAACGGCTAGCGCTAGAATTACCAGGTTGGTCTGGCATGTTCATGTGGCGCCATGTTCGTCAGGGTTATGAAGACCTGGATGCAAAAATAGACATGGCAGACTACCTAGCGGTTCGGCTTGTACTGGAACGGCTATTTGCTCAAAAATTAATGCGACAAATTTGGAATATTGCACCCAATTTGGATGTTATTAAGTGGTACTTTAATAATAATGAAGAAGAATTTTTGGTTAGGTATTCACTGTTTAATTTAAGGCTACCAGAATATATCGTCAGTAAAGTGCATTTGTTGATGAGGCAAATGGATCATAATAAGCCGCAACCAGAGGAATGGAAAGGTTATTCTAATCTGATTTGGACTTGGTTACAAAGTCCAGCAGCAGAAAATTCCAGAGGTAAAAATGCTTATCGTGAAGGTTGGCGTTTATTTCTTTTATCACAACATTTGGGGTTAAATGCCGAACAGATTTGTGACTTGGATGCTTCACAAATTACTGAAATGTTGTCTTGCCTGGAAAAACTGACGGTCAATAAATCAGGTTTTTTATGGTTACAAGCGTATGAAATGAACTATCGTCAAAACCTCTTTGAAGCAGTGACGCAAAATCATGGGCGTGGACGTTGGTCGTCACGTGATGAGACGGTTCCCGAAGTTCAGATCACTTTTTGTATGGATGATCGAGAAGAGGGGGTTCGACGGCATTTAGAGGAACATAATCCTGCCATTGAAACATTGGGTGCCGCTGGATTTTTTGGTGTGGCAATTAACTGGGTTGCATTGGATGATAAAAAACCAACTGCTTTATGTCCTGTGGTGGTTACTCCTGCTCACCAGCTACATGAAAAAAATAGAGCAGAAAATTCAGCATTAAATGAGCTACATACTCAGCGTGTGGCATTAAAAACTCAATTAAAAAACTATTTTTTTAATGATACCCGTTTGACCATAGTCAAAAGTTTTTTTGGTGTTTGTCTGGCCGCTCCATTAGGTTTGTCGGCTCTTTTATTGAAAGTGTTTTTACCTCTTAAAAGTGAAGAGTTAATGCATAAACTTTCCAATAATTTTGAACCTCCTGTGCCTACAACGCTAGAATTAAATGCAGTGGATGATGAGTGTGAAGCGACCATTGAAAATAATCGAAATGGTTTTACCGATAAAGAACAAGCTGATCGAGTGCAAAATTTTCTTAAAACCATTGGTCTAATTAAGGGGTTCGCTCCTTTAGTCGTTATGATGGGGCATGGTGCAACAACGAGTAATAATCCTCATCAAGCTGCCTATGATTGTGGTGCTTGTTCAGGAAAACATGGTGGTCCTAATGCCCGTGCTTTTACGGCAATGGCTAATCGTCCAATTATTAGAAAAATGTTAAAAAAACGAGGTATTGATATTCCAGAAAGCACTTGGTTTGTTGGTGCTGAACACATCACCAGTGATGAAAAATTTGTCTGGTATGATACCGATAAAATCCCCAGTGAGTTTTCTGCCAATCTCAAAAAACTACAACAGGATCTTAAAGTTGCAACATTGCGCTCAGCTCATGAACGTTGTCGAAAGTTATTGTCAGCGCCATTAAATTTGGATAAAGAAAATGCTTATCGGCACGTACAAACTCGTAGTGCGGATATTAGTCAGGTCATTCCTGAATATGGTCATACGACCAATGCGGCGGCTTTTATTGGCCGAAGATCACTCAGTCAAGGGGCTTTTTTTGATCGACGGGTCTTTTTGATTTCTTATGATCCAACGACAGATGCTCAAGGAAAAATTGTTGAAAATATTTTACTTAATGCAGGACCTGTCGGTGCTGGCATTAACCTGGAATATTATTTTTCAACGGTGAATAATGATTTATATGGCTGTAGTTCAAAAATCACCCATAATGTCACGGGGCATTACGGAATTATGGATGGAACAGAGTCAGATTTAAGAACAGGTCTTCCTTATCAAATGATCGGGATTCATGAGGCGATGCGTTTACAGGTTTTAGTTGAGGCAAAAATAGATACATTAACAAAAATCTATCAACGCCAGCCAGCATTACAAGAATTGGTTGGTAATGGTTGGTTATTGTTGTCTGCGAAAGACCCAGAAAGCGAGACCATTCATACATTTGATCCTAAAAAAGGTTGGGTTTTATGGGAAAGTGATGTGGCAACTGTACAGACATTTGGTAAATCATCCGATTGGTATAGAGGGCATCGAGATCATTTGCCTCCTGTTTTAATTAAACAACCAGAGGTGGCATTATGAATCAGTTTGTGTTTTTGGTGCCAATTTTCTCATGGTTAGCGGCGTTATGGATTGCTTTGGGTTTGATGTTCTCAAAAACTGATTGGCTCAAAAGAGAAAAAATAAGTTATTATTTGTCATTAATCAGTTCTGGTTTGGCTTTATTATTGCTACTGGTGATTGATATTGTTGCCTTGTTTTCAGATGCATCATCTTATGTTGTGATGGGGGAGTGGTTTAGCAGTGGTCAATATGTTCTACTGATTAGTTTTTTACTCAACCCATCTGCTTTAGCCATTGCTACTTTATTTACTTTGATTGCCTTTTTAACGATTCATTTTTCTGCTAACTATATGCACCGCGAAAAAGGATTTCATCGTTTTTTTATGGTGATTAATTTATTTATTGGTGCCATGTCTTTGATTATCCTAGGAGGTAATCTGGTGATGGTGTTTGTTGGTTGGGAGTTGGCGGGAATTAGTTCTTATTTACTCATTGGTTATGTGATGGATCGTCCATTGGCCACAAAACATGCAACTCGGGCATTGGTGACCAATCGAATAGGGGATGCAGGACTCATTTTGGCAATGTTTCTTTTGTTTGCTTGGGTGGGGACGACTGAATGGACATTGGTTACTGAAAAAATTTCATCCATTAATCACTTTACCACGGGATTGATTGCACTTTCTTTGTTAATTGCCGCCTCAGCAAAATCTGCGGTGGTTCCTTTTTCTCCCTGGATAACCAAGGCTTTGGAAGGGCCGACTCCTTCTAGTACCCTATTTTATGGTACTTTAATGGTTCATGCAGGTGTTTATTTGCTGACTAGAATGGAAGCAATTTTAGTACAATCTCCAGTAATTCTGTTAACTCTCTGTATTTTAGGTGTTTTGACTGTATTGTATGGCTGGTTAAGTGGCTTGGTGCAAAGTGATATCAAGGGGTCATTAATGTTTTCAACCACCATGCACATTGGTTTGATGTTTCTTTGGTGTGGTTTGGGCTGGTTTGATTTTGCGCTTTGGCATTTGGGTTTGCATACCAGTTGGCGTGCCTTTCAATTTTATTTTTCCCCATCAATTTTACAATTAGCTAATCGACATGCCGATGTTGTTCCTGACTGGTTAAGTAAGAATGACTGGTTATATAATGCTGCTGTTCAGCGACTTTGGGTTGAACAATTTGGTGATGCAATGATGGCTGCTCCCATTAAAAAACTGGCTGAAGATGCCCAAATATTTGAGAAAAAAGTGGTTGAACCATTTATCGGTTTACCTGAGCAAACTCACGCCGTTTCTTCTATGGCAGATTGGGAAGATAAACTGGCTGGTATTCGAGGTTCTTCTAGCAATATTGGCAAAGGTGAGGGATTATTTGGTTTTTTTCTGGAAACAGTGGCTGGTGCAATGCATTGGTTTGAAGAAAATTGGGTGTTAAGGGGAAGTGGAGAAGGTTTATTAAATTTTTTACAACGCCTTGGAACTTATTTGACACACATTGATTACCTGATTTGTCAGCCCAGATATCTGCTTATTATGATCATACTCACATTTATTATTATTGTGTAACTTTATGAATTATCAAGAAATTCCCTGGACAACTCAATTAGACATTCCATTGCTTGCATTGATTCAATGCATGCCCGTGGCGTTTGCTCTCTTTATATTTTTATTTAGAGATAAATCTTGGTGTTTTGGTCTCGGAATTGTTTTTGCACTGGTTGAATTGTTTG
Source organism: Methylococcales bacterium (assembly GCA_018671575.1). Lineage (GTDB taxonomy): Bacteria > Pseudomonadota > Gammaproteobacteria > JABHGC01 > JABHGC01 > JABHHM01. The sequence continues at coordinate 5,422 of JABHHM010000093.1, forward strand.
GTGTTGCCCATTTATTGCAAGTGTTTGATTCAACCAATCAAGCCATGCAGTTTTCTGAACATGCCTCTTTGTTAGGTTTAAACTATCATGTGGCTGTTGACGGCATGAGTTTATTGTTTGGTTTATTAACAGCAATCTTTACCATCATTATTCTTCTTTATGGAAAGTCTCGTGATTTAGGGCCTGTTTGGAAATTTCAAGCATTACTTTTTTTAATCGAAGCTGCATTATTTAACCAGCTTTTTACACTTGATTTGTTGTGGTTTACTTTTGCCTCAACAGTTCAGATTATACTGGTTGGACTTGCTTTATCTACTTGGTCTACCTCGCCTGATGAGGACACTGCTTCGACTCGGTATTTGCAATTTATGATTGTTGCCATTGCTCTTTTATTAATTGGTACCATCTTAATTGGCTGGAATTATGCGAACAGCCATCAAGGTCAGTGGAGTTTTGATTTATTTGAGTTATCTACCACGCCTATTAATCCTGCTTATCAGTCTGTTATTTTCTTTTTACTTTTTTATGGCTTGGTTATTCGTATTCCTTGTTTTCCTGTTCATGGTTGGCTACCTGTATTGGCAGAACACGGAACGGTTGCCGTTGCACCAGTATTTTTATTGGCCATAAAAACGGGGGTTTATGGCTTGATTCGTTTTGTTTTTCCGCTATTGGAAGAATCAGTTATTCAGTGGCATGAATATGTCGTTGCTTTTGCTTTGACGGGTGTGTTTTATTCTGCTGTGCTGGCTTTGATCCAGACAAATTTAAGACGCTTACTGGCTTATACTGTGGTCAGTCATACGGGTGTGTTAATTATTTGCTTATTCAGTTTAAGTCATCTGTCTTTTCAAGGGGCAATAATGTTGGCGATTAATTTCGGTTTAGCGATTGCTGGATTGTTATTTATGGTTGGTTTTGTCTATCACCGAACTCATACCATGTTGCTGAGCAAATTGGGAGGCTTATTTGATCAATTGCCATTGGTTGGTGTAGTCTTCTTATTTTCTGCACTATCTATTATAGGTATGCCTGGTACTACTGGGTTTGATTCCATTCACCTAATGCTTGAGGCTTCTATTGAGCATTTTGGGGCGGTGGTTACAATTACTGCCGCTTTAGGTAATGTGATTGCCACAGGATGCTTGTTGTGGGCCTTTCAAAAAGCATTTTTAGAACCTGCCAATAAACCAATGAGCGTGAACCCCTGCTCTTCTTTAGAGCGAGTCATTGCATTTTTAATGCTATTTGTTTCATTGTGTTTTGTTGTTTATTTTGAAAATTGTCTGGAATTAATTGAGCAACCTTTACTGAGTTTGAATGCTCATTATCATCATTTAATAAAGTAACTCTCATGTATATACCACTAAGTGATTTCCCATTAATTAGTTTAATATTTATAGTGTTAACCTCTGCAAGTTTGCTGGTCTGGCTATTTCCTGATAAACAACAAGCTAAATGGGTTGCATTAATCGCAATGTCTGTAGCATTGGTTTTTTCGATTATGATGGTGGCTGCTTTTGATTCCCAGAATGCGAATTTTCAGTTCATAGAAAAACACAGTTGGATTTCAACGATCAATGTTTTTTATCATGTTGGCGTTGATGGTATCTCCTTGTTATTTTTACCCTTGACCTTATTGATAGGGATTGCCTCATTGGTGGCTTCCTGGACAAAAGTTAGCAACATGCCTCGCCTATTTTATACGTTGTTGCTATTGTTGGAAACTGCAACCATCGGTGTTTTTAGTTCTCTGGATACCATTTTATTTTTCATGTTTTGGGAAATGACATTATTTCCTTTGTTTTTTCTAATCAGTTTTTGGGGTGTTGGGCCTGCTAGGCGATTGGCTGCAGTTCGTTACATTCTTTTTATGATGGCGGGAGGAGTGGCATTATTATTTGCTTTTGTTTTATTGGCTCTAGATCATGCTGAGCATCAAGGGCATTTGGTTTTTGATTTGGTGACATTAATGGAAAATCCAGTGGCCACTGAATTACAAATTGTTGTGTTTTTTTTGTTATTTCTCGGTTTTGCCCCCAAAATTCCCGTATTTCCATTGCATACCTGGTTACCATCAATTGCCATGGAAGGACCAATGGCCGTTAGTGCATTATTAACGGGGCTTAAATTGGGTGCGTTTGGATTGATTCGGTTTTTAATTCCTTTGACGCCTGATGCGGCGTTGAAGTTTCATTGGTTATTGGCAGGTATCGGTGTAACTGGAATTATCTATGGTGCTATTTTGGCCTATGCCCAAACTAATATTAGGCAAATGTTGGCTTATGCCAGTATTAGTCATGTGGGTTTGGTTGTGTTAGGCATTGCTTCATTAAATCTTCAGGGAATTCAGGGAAGTGTCTTCCAGTTAATCAATTTTGTTATTGTTTCAGGCGGGCTATTTTTATTGGTTGGGTTTTTACATCATCGAACGGGTACAACTGATATTTTAGGTTTAGGTGGTGTCGTTAATACCATGCCGTTGTTAACAGGATTTGTTTTATTTTTAGGTTTGGCTAGTCTGGCGTTGCCAGGAACCAGTGGATTTCCTGCTGAATTTTTAATCATTGTCAGTGCATTGGATGTTCATACTGGCGCGGGTTTTGCTGTCATTATTACAATGGTGTTATCTGCCGCCTATTTTTTGACTATTTATCGTAAAATATTCTTAGGTAAAGCGACTTCTATTGTAGTAATTCATGCTGTTGATCTTAAAGGTCGAGAGCTTGCTGTTGCAGTGATCATGTCATCAATGGTTGTGGTTTTAGGATCATTTCCCAGTTTAATTATTGATTTAATCTCCCAATCAACAGAAGCATGGGCTGGTTTAGTTTCCCATCCATAATCTGATTTGACCAACTATAGAATTATTGTGAATATTTGTCTATACTAGTTATAAGTACATTTTATGGCTTTGTAAATATGATTAATAGAAAGTTGAGCAGTGGCTACACCTTGATAGAGTTGGTATTGGTCATTGTTATCGCAGGTATCCTCGCTTCAATTGCCGCCCCCATGTTTTCTGATGCAACCGTGATAGAAGATCGTGGTACTTTTGAGGAAATTTTGTCAGCAGTTCGGTATGCGCAAAAACACGCAATGGTGAGTGGCTGTGATGTTGCGGTAGATATAAATCGTGTTATAAGAACAGGGGATTCTAATGTTTATACGGTTTATTCAATAGGGCAGTGGGCTTCTTGTCAACCAGCAAACCACAATGATCCTACCAATGATCCAATTATTGCTATTATTAATCCAGCAAATTCCATGCCTTTTACAACCGTTGCTCCTTCTGGCAATAATCCAACAGTAGTGAGTCTGGCGACAATATATTTTAATAATAGAGGATTTCCTTTCGGGCAAGTGACTCAAACAGGGATTAATGCAACCATTAATATCACTGTAGGAGCATTGCAAATGTGTATTGAAGTTGGATCTGGGTATACTCATTTATGCTAAACCAAAATCAAGTAGTTAAAAGACAACAGAAAGGTATTTCACTGATAGAAGTTGTTGTGTCTATTGTGGTGTTAGCGATTAGTGTCACCGGTTTATTATCTGTCATTACTCATGAAAACAAACAAAGTGCTGATCCGATGATTGAAGCACAAATGATTGCCATTGCCGAAACATACTTAGAACAGCTCGTTGCTACTCCTTATGCATCAATTAATAGTTTTACCGATGTTCAGGCACAAGATCAATTTGGCAACACTCCAGCAGAATTAACAGGGTATCAAGTCGTGGTCACAGTGACTAATGAGTCGCTTAATCCTGGGGCGATTGTTAGCAAAAGAATTGATATTCTTGTTAGCCATACTGGAAATGGTCACTCCAAACAAATTGTAACTCACCGAACGGATTATCGTTAGTTATGAATAGAACATTGCCTAAACATAAAATATCTGGTTTTACGCTCATGGAATTGGTTCTTGTGATTGTTCTAACAGGTATTATGTCAGGTATTTCGATAAAATTTGTCAGTGGGGCGGTTGATCATTTACTGGATGTGACAAGAAGAGCGCAATTGGTTGATGTCGCAACGCTGTCTTTAAGAATGATGTCAGAAGAATTAAGGCTTGCTTTACCAAACAGTGTAAGAATTGGATGTGCTAATCAGTGTTTGGAATTTTTATTAATCAAAAACTCGGGAAATTATCGTGCAACCGCAATAGGTGGTAATGATGATGCGTTAGATATTGGTTTATCAGATAACCGTTTTGATGTGATTGGGGCTTTATTTGATGCTGATCAAATCACCTTTGGCAATAATGCGACCGATTGTCAAAATGGTCTTGCAGATTGTTTGTATGTTAACAATGCTGGTAATCCCTATGTTGCAAGTAATTTGGTGACATTAACGGGTTGTACTAACCATTTGAATCAAGTGTCTCCTTTCTATTGTTCACAACCGAATGCCATTAATGGAAGTTTTCCTTCGACTCCAATTCAATTGTTATTTTCTAACAAAGTATTTCCAACTGCATCCGTTACTCAAAGTTTTTATGTTGTAGATACCGCAATTCAATATCGTTGCACACCAAATACCGTTACACCACAAAGTGGTATTTTACAGCGTTATAGTAATTACCCTATTACGCAAACAATGGCAACAGTATTGCCACCAGCTAATTCACAAGTCGTGTTATTTGCAGAATATATAACAGCGTGTACCTTTTCTGTTACAGCGGGTGCAGGAGCTAATTTAGGTTTGGTGACTTTAGAGCTGACGGTTTCAAATTCAAATGGCGATTCTATTAAGCAGCTACAGCAAGTTAGGGTTGTTAATCAGCCATGAATCATTTTAAGTCATCACACCATGCAATGAGTTATTATTCAAAAGGGTTCTCGATCATCAGTACCATTTTTACCATGGTTATTTTAGCATCTATCAGTGCTTATATTGTAAAAATCAGTGCCTTGACTCATACCAATGCTTCGTTGTCAGCACGTAAAACACAGGTTTATTATTCTGCAATCAGTGGGCAGGAGTGGGTGACAAAATTTGTCAGAGACAATGGTGTTTGTCCGACCAGTCCAACAACTTTAGTTATTCCCAATGTAACAGTGCAGGTTGTAGTGACTTGTAGTCGGCAATCTTGGGTTGAAATTAATACGTATGGTATGTTTAATGTTTCAATTACTGCATCACAATCTGTGTTTGGTTCAGTAGATTATATTTCTCAAACTATTCAGGACAGTGTTTGGGGAGGTCCCTAATTATCCCGTACTCATATTCTTCATTCTCAATGTTTTAAGCTGAATGTTATTCAGTTTCAACTCCTGTAACGCATCATGCTCATATTGAGCATCTTCAAAGCTCATTTGGTCAGGGTTATAGCCTTTGGCTAATAGATTGGCTAATTTAACCATTGCTATCATTTTCTTTAGTTTTTTATTTTTAAGTTTTTTAATTGACGGGATATGGTGTAAATAAATTGCCTGGCATAATACCTCGTCTAATTTCCATTTTTTTGCCAGAATATAACCAATACTACAATGATTGACATCGAAAAATTTTTTCTCTTTTAGAGGAACGCTCAATGGTTTTTCGTTAAGAGTAAAAAGTACGCCTGTGTATTCGTCTACAAATTTTCTTGCCAGTAATAATGAGCCAGCATCATGAAATAAA
>JABHHM010000091.1 GCA_018671575.1 Methylococcales bacterium
CACCACCTTGATCACAAATTGGACAATCCAACGGATGGTTAATCAACAAAAACTCCATTGTGCCTTTTTGGGCCTCGATAGCCAAAGGAGATTTTGTAAAAACTTTCATTCCATCATTAATTGGCGTAGCACAGGCAGGCAAAGGTTTTGGTGCTTTTTCTACTTCTACTAAACACATTCTACAATTTGCAGCAACAGACAATTTTTTATGGTAACAGAAACGAGGGATTGTAATGCCAGCTGCATCAGTTACGTCAATTAACATTGAACCTTTTTCGGCTTTCAATGTTTTGCCATCAACTTCAATTGTTATCAAGGTTTCATCATTCATAATTTTTTTGAGATTTTAAATTTACTATTATTTTTCATAATTTATAATTTTTACATTAAATTACAAATACTCATGTTCAATACGAATTATGGATTATTCGTTAGTATCCGATAGCATGCAGCATTTATTATCTATATGAAATTGAAATTCATCTCTATAGTATTTTAATACACCGCTAACAGGCATTGCTGCGGCATCACCCAAAGCACAAATTGTTCTGCCCTGAATTTTTTTACAGATATCTTCTAATAAATCAAGATCTTCCTGCCGACCTTTACCATGTTCAATTCGATGAATAATACGAGCCATCCAGCCCGTTCCTTCTCTACATGGTGTACATTGCCCACAGGATTCTTCAAAATAAAAATGTGATAGCCTAGTTAGAAACTTAACCATACAAACAGTATCATCCAAGACAATAACAGCACCTGAACCTAACATTGATCCTGCTTTTGAAATTGAATCATAATCCATAGTCAAACCCATCATTATATCACCAGGTATAACGGGTGAGGATGAGCCTCCTGGTACAACAGCTTTCAACTTACGACCATCTTTCACGCCACCAGCAAGTTCGAGCAATTCTGAAAATGGAGTCCCCATAGGTATTTCATAATTACCAGGTTTATTAACATGCCCAGAAATTGAAAATATTTTAGAACCGCCGTTATTAGGGATCCCAATTTCCTGAAACCATTCACCGCCATTCTTTAATATTTCAGGAACTGACGCAAGTGTTTCTGTATTATTAATTGTCGTAGGAGCACCATATAGGCCAAAATTTGCTGGAAATGGAGGCTTAAATCTTGGTTGTCCTTTTTTACCTTCAATAGATTCTAAAAGAGCAGTTTCTTCCCCACAAATATATGCACCAGCACCTAAATGTGAATGCAATTGAAAATTCACACCAGAATTTTGTATATTTTCACCCAGAAGACCTTTGCTTCTAGCTTCCTCAAGTGCACCTTCAAATCGTTCGTATGGTTCCCAAAACTCACCACGAATATAGTTATAACCTACCTTTGCGCCAATAGCAAAACCTGCAATCGCCATTCCCTCAATTAAAGCATGCGGGTTATACCTAAGAATATCTCTATCTTTAAATGTACCAGGTTCGCCCTCATCTGAATTACAAACAATGTATTTATCTCCAGGAGAGTCTGGGCGCATAAAACTCCACTTAATACCAGTAGGAAAGCCCGCACCACCACGACCTCTTAAACCTGATGTTTTTAGGGTATCTACAATTTCCTGACGTGATATTTCACCTGAAAGTATTCTTTTCCATATTTCATAACCACCATTTTCAATATAGTGATCAATAATCCACGGACGTTCATTATGTATATTTTTAAAACAGACTTCGTTGGTCATTTTTTCACTCCAACTTGTCTAAAATTGAATCAAGAATTTCTGGCGTCAAGTTCTCATAATATTGTCGCCCTAACTGTATCACTGGAGCACCACCACATGCGCCAAGACATTCAACTTCCTTTAAAGTGACTTTTCCATCAGTAGATGTTTCACCCAATTTTATCCCGTATTTTTCTTCAAGATGAGCAACAATTTTATCAACACCATTTAACATACACGACAAATTTGTGCAGACACAAACTTTATGCTTACCCACTGGCTTTAACTCATACATTGAGTAAAAACTAGCAACTTCATAGACTGCTATTGCAGGCATTCCAAGATAAGTGGCAATTTCATCCATTAATTCAGTTGTCAACCAACCTTGATTTTGGTCTTGTACAATTCGTAAAGCAGCCATCACCGCTGATTGCTTTTGATTAGATGGATATTTAGCAATCCAAACATCTATTTCGGCTAGTGATTCACTACTAATCAGGTTTAATTGTTTGCTTTGTGTTGCCATATTCGTTTTTAACTACAAGTTTATGTTTTTAAAATTTATATAAGACTATCTATCTATTTCACCAAAAACTACATCTATAGTACCAATTACTGCAGCTACGTCAGCAATCATATGCCCTTTAATCATTTCATTCATTGCATATAAATGAGCAAAACCTGGTGCCCTTATTTTTAATCGATAAGGTTTATTAGCACCATCTGAAATCATATATATTCCAAACTCTCCTTTCGGTGCTTCGACAGCAGCATATGCTTCACTTGCAGGAATAGTATAACCTTCTGAAAATAATTTAAAGTGATGAATCATTGATTCCATATTTTCTTTCATCATTTTTCTTTTTGGTGGAGCAAACTTATTATCATCCACCATGACAGAGCCATCATTTTCTTTTAACCATTTAACACATTGCTTGATAATATTATTTGATTGGCGCATTTCTTCCATTCTCACCAAATATCGATCATAACAATCTCCATTGACGCCTACAGGAATATCAAAATCAACCTTATCATAAGCCTCATATGCTTGCTTTTTTCTTAAATCCCACTCTACACCAGAACCTCTCAACATTGGCCCTGTAAAACCCAACTGCTTGGCTCTGTCTGCAGTTACAATGGCTATATCAACCGTTCGTTGCTTCCAAATACGATTATCTGTCAACAGTGTTTCATACTCATCAATATTTTTCGGAAAACGATTCGCAAAATCTTCAATAAAGTCCAGCAACGAACCTTGCCTATTTTCATTGACATCTTTAACATCACCTTGAACATATTTTGAGGCTTCAAATTGTGGCATTTTTTCTGGCAAGTCTCTATAAACGCCTCCTGGACGATAATATGTCGCATGCATTCTAGCTCCAGAAACAGCTTCATAACAATCCATTAAATCTTCACGCTCTCTAAACGCATACAAAAAGACGGTCATTGCTCCGATATCTAGCGCATGAGTTCCTAACCACATCAAATGATTTAGTATTCGTGTAATTTCATCAAAAAGAACTCTGATATATTGAGCTCTGATCGGCACTTCAATTCCTGCCATTTTTTCAATAGCCATCACGTAAGCGTGCTCGCTACACATCATCGAAACATAATCAAGACGATCCATATAACCGATACTTTGATTATAGGGTTTTGATTCAGCAAGCTTCTCAGTCCCACGATGTAACAATCCAATATGAGGATCTGCTCTTCGTATGACCTCACCCTCAAGCTCAAGCACCAGACGCAAAACGCCATGAGCAGAAGGATGCTGAGGTCCAAAATTCAATGTGAAATTACGAATTTCTGGCATATCTCTACTCAATCCTCATCGACTTGATGTTGGTTATTATGGCGAATCACTTTAGGCACCAAAGTACGGGGTTCAATATTAACAGGCTCATAGACAACACGTTGCTTATCTTTATCGTATCGCATTTCAACATGACCAGTGAGCGGAAAATCTTTTCTAAAAGGATGGCCAATAAAGCCATAATCTGTCAATATTCTTCTTAAATCTTCATGACCTTCAAATAAAATACCAAATAAATCAAACGCTTCTCTTTCAAACCAGTCCGCACAAGCCCAAATCCCTACGACAGACTTAATGATCAAATCACTTTCCTTAAGAAAAACTTTCAATCTTATTCGTTGATTTTTTGTTAATGACAATAAATGGTAAACAACGGCAAAGTTTTCTACTGGTGGCTGATTTGACTCGTCAGAATTGACACCTCGACTAAATCCATTACAGGTTGATGCTTCCGTTTCCCATTCATTTTTACCAAATAAACTATAATCTACACCACATAGATCAATCAGCTCATCAAATTTAAATACGGGATCATTTTTTAGAGTTTCGCAAGAAGCTATCAGTTCATTAGATGTTAATTCTAGAGTTATTTCATTCAACTCCATAGTTACATTATGATTTGAAAACTTATTTTTAACTTCGGCAAATAATTTTGAATATTTTGTTTCTTCAGACATATTCATTCAAATTTTTAAATAATTATGATTAAAACTTATGTTCTAGCGATTGTATTAGTTCTTCTTATTTTATTCTGCAACTGGATAATACCATATAACAACGCTTCTGCAGTTGGCGGACATCCTGGGACATAAATGTCAACGGGAACAATTCTATCACACCCTCTAACCACAGAATACGAATAATGATAATATCCACCACCATTTGCACACGACCCCATTGATATAACCCATCTGGGCTCTGCCATTTGATCATATACTTTTCTTAATGCTGGGGCCATTTTATTAACAAGCGTACCTGCTACAATCATAACATCTGATTGCCGAGGACTAGGCCTAAATACTATTCCAAATCGATCCATATCATAACGAGACGCAGCTGCATGCATCATTTCAACTGCGCAACAAGCTAAACCAAACGTCATCGGCCATAACGATCCTGTTCTTGCCCAATTGATTAATTTATCTGCCGTTGTTGTAATAAAACCTTCTTGTAGCTTACCTTCTATTCCCATTCTAACGCCCCTTTTTTCCACTCATAAATAAAGCCAATGACCAGAATAGACAAAAAAACAAACATCGCAATAAAACCAACCATGCCTATCTTGTCCAGAACAACAGCCCATGGAAACAAAAATGCAATTTCCAGATCAAATATAATAAAAAGAATGGCTACAAGATAATACCTAACATCAAATTTTATTCTCGTATTTTCAAATGCTTCAAAACCACATTCATAAGGAGAGCCTTTTTCATCATCAGGGTGATGAGGAGAGACAAAATAACCCAATGTGATCGCAATTGTACCGACAGCTAAACCAACGCCAATAAAGATTAGAATTGGCAAATAATTTTCTAGCATTTTCAAACCTCAAAATTATCACAAACTACCGACAAGTCTATTTCAGATACAATTAACCTGTCAAGCAACTCAACACTTATATTAACCCAATGATAAATTAGCTAAAAGATAGACATAAAATACTTTTTATACTTTTTATACTTTCCTCACAGCTGACTTAGGAACGATATTCAACAAAAAGAAGACAGTAAAACAAAACCACTAAATGGTGCCGATGGCCGGACTTGAACCGGCACGGCGCTAGCCACCGCCCCCTCAAGACGGCGTGTCTACCAATTCCACCACATCGGCAATAAACTAATTTGGAATGTCTTCTGTTGTCAAATTCTTATTTTTTTCCACCTCTTGCAGACTTTCACTCTTCTTTACTTCTTGTTGCTTGGCACTACTACCACTTGGAATACTAATAACTTGTTGCTCCATCAAACCTTTTTCATTCGGTTTTTGTGATGCAAAATATGCCAAAGAAAGGCTTGTCGAAAAAAATAGAATCGCTAAAACAGCCGTAGCACGACTCAAAAAATTTGCAGACCCTCTTGCGCCAAATACACTAGAAGAACCTCCACCGCCACCACCGCCAAAAGCTGCACCAGCATCAGCGCCCTTGCCATGTTGCATAAGAATAAGAGCAACCATACCAAAAGCCAAAAATACATGAAATGTCAATAAAAATGTTTGCATATTAATCAACCAGCCGCATTACAGATCGCTAGGAAGTCATCAGACTTAAGAGAGGCACCACCAATTAAACCACCATCAATATCTTGCATTGAGAATAATTCTTTTGCATTGCTTCCTTTGACACTACCGCCGTACAATATTTGTACTGATTGAGAAACTGATTCATCATATTTTGCAATGACACTTCTAATAAAAAAATGCACGTCTTGCGCTTGATCAGGCGATGCAGTCTTTCCTGTTCCAATAGCCCAAACAGGCTCATAAGCAATAATTGAGTCTTTTAAGGATGCAACACCACTCGAATTAATAATGGCGCTTAACTGTCTTTCAACAACAACTTCTGTTTGACCGCTTTCTCTCTCTTCTAGTAATTCGCCAACACATAAAATGGGAATCAAACCACCTTTTTGTGCTGCTGTAAATTTTTTTGCCACATCATCGTCAGACTCGCCATAAATAGCACGTCTTTCAGAATGACCTACAATTGCATATTCACAAGCAAATTCTTTCAACATTGAGCAACCAATCTCTCCTGTGAACGCACCAGATTCTTGATCTGATACATTTTGAGAACCTAGAGACACTTTACTTGAAGCCACCATATCCGATATTTGAGAAATGTAGATATATGGCACACAAACAGCAACTTTTACTGTTAACCCACTATCTAAGCCATTAATAACTCCACTCATAAGTTCTTTGTTTTGACTTAATGAGCCATTTTGTTTCCAATTACCTGCAACGAATGGTTGACGCATTCTAACTCCTAAAATATCTATAACTTGAAATTCAACTAAATTTTATTAATCACCTAAAAACTTCACTGGTAATTTTAGCAAAGTAGCTTACACCATGAATCACAATTAATCCAACAGCAAATTAATAAAATTAACTCCAAAAATATAATTTCTTACATTTAACCAACCAACAATTAAGGTAACACGCAATAAATAAACTACCCATATTGCGCAGAAATTTTGTTTGTCTTTTTTGTTACAAAAATAGGCGTG
>JABHHM010000466.1 GCA_018671575.1 Methylococcales bacterium
CAAAGGTCAAAAAATCTTGAGCGAAAATTTTGTTAAGATAATTATGGTCACCTACTTAGCTTAATTTGACACCTCTCCTTAATAAACTTCTCATTCTTATGGCTACAATCTATCTATTACCAACGATCGAAGCTTTACTTAATTGCCTGTCATTATTTTCAATATTACTGGGGTATTATTTTATTCGTCGTAAAAATATTCTTGCACACCGAGCTTGCATGATAACAGCAATTATTCTTTCAAGTATTTTTTTTGTACTTTACCTAATTTATCATATTAATGTGGGTAATGTACCTTTTGCAGGGCAAGGTTCTATTCGCCTTGTGTATTTTACAATTCTAGCAACACATGTATTTCTGGCATCTACAAATGTAATACTTGTACTCACCACAGTCAGCCTGATATTAAAGGGCAATAAAGAAAAACATAAAAAATTGGCACACTGGACTTTACCTATCTGGATTTATGTTTCAATAACGGGTGTAATTATTTACTTGATGGCCTTTCATTTTTACCCACCAGACATCTAAGGTAACTCGCAATAAATTAACGAACCGAAAATATATTTTCTTTAGATTTAAACTGAATCACTAAGTGCTGTTCTGGTCGAATAGTTAAGTCTTGCTCATGACGATAAATAGGCCCTTTAACATTAACATCGTCATTTATCCATACTTTAAAACGATGTTTACCCGCAGATACTCTAATATTTTCATAAATATCTACGCCCTGGTCTTTAAACAAACCAACAGGTTGTACTACACGACTGTAGACCACCTTACTATCCAACATTAACTCTATTTCCACTGGAGAACGCTCTCGTGGACAATCCATTGGCTTACGCATATTTGGCGGCAACTTCATTAACTCTTTATAAGATATTTTTTTACATTTAGTTACATGCTTCCCTATATGACTCATCGTAAAAGTAATCATAGCCTGGTTTTTATCCAATTGATGATAGGATGGATGAATAGAAAAAAACCAAACAATTCCCATAAAAACTGAATAATTTAGTATTTGCAAAGGATATTGAATTATTTTTTTCATTATTTACCCCTCAACTTTATCTTCAGCAATTCTTTCTTGTTGATTAAGCTGCATGATGCATTCTTGAAACTCATCCAATGCCATTTTCAATTGCACACAGTCAGTTTCTGCAGCCCTAAAAACATTAATTCTTGTGCGATCAGCACGTTTTCTTAAAATAGGTTTTCGCTCTCCCTCAAAACGTTCATCCATCCATTTATTACCGTGTCGAAAATAACAATCCCCCGTTCGACATCCTGTAATAAAAACACCATCTACACCTAGTTTTAATGCATACTCAACCAACGTTGGAGATATCATGCCTGCACAAAAGAAATTTACAATTGCAACATTGGTGCTTTTAAAATTCTTAAAATCAATGGCGTTGTCGCAACCAAAAATAATTATTTTACTTGCACCATCTGCTACCGATTCTTTTAACTCAGACACAGCGACTTTCAACTGATTTCTAATATCATTGACTGGTAAATTAGGCATATCGATACCACTAATTAAAGTTTTGTCACTCTGCCTAAAAGGGTTCGATGAATGACAGGAACCGACACAAATACCACATGAAGCACACAAATCATCTTGTACCACAACTTCATTTTCCCAGCGCTTTCCATCTGTTCTTTTCTGCACAGAAACTGCATCAAACGGACAATCCTTGACACATTGCTCACAACCATTACAATTATCCAGATTAACAACCGCTGCTGGCCCTCGTTTTTTTATTGGCAACCACGGCATAAGCATTAAAAGAACCGTCACACTGATAGTCAGTAGCCATACTTGGCCAGCCGTCCAAAAATCAAGCAATGGATAAACATTCAAATAAAACCAGTCCAAATTTAAAACAGCGGGCGTTTTACTTACATCAGCAGGTGCATGGCTTACTGCTGGAGCAACAATGGACAAAACCAGCAACGCAAAAAAGCTGCCTATAGCCAGCCCTTGGGGAGCAACAACTTTAACATCGGATAAGCGCTTAACATGAAACCAAAGCGCGAATACTAAAAACATTGGCTGTCCCAGCAAATGCAGAAATGTCATTAATGTAAAAAAACGATCATTAATTTGCTCTGACAGAAAATTACGTGACATCGTACCAGGTAGCAGTGGTAAACCATCCATTAACTGGGAAGATGAAATAGCAACATAAAAAGCTAATTCATCCCATACCAACCAATAACCAGTGATTCCTAATGTAATAACAAACCATAAGAGTGGCACCCCAGTGAGCCAGGAAAACCATCGAAATCCCCGATACCGATCCAGCGCAAATTCTCTAAACATATGTAGTACAATCGTTATAATTGCTGCATCAGATGCATAACGGTGCATACTGCGCATAATACCACCAATATACCATTGTTCATGAGTCAGATACTCGACTGAATTATAAGCGCCAGATAGACTACTATCAAAAAAAATAAATAAATAAATACCGCTAACGAGCACAATCCAAAAGAAAAAAAAGGTGAGTGTTCCTAAATTATAAAGTGGATTCCAAGCATAACCAAAAGATAAATTAAACCAAGCATCTAGGGCAAGATATAGTCTTTTTATCGGATTCATGAAATTCAAAATTATTATCCTTATAGGTATAAATTATTTAGAAATATTTATGTAGCAAACTTCTGATTTTAGGATGGGAAGCGCTTAGGAATGGGCACGAAATAACTTCCTGTTCTTAATTCCATCTTCACTTCACCTTCAAATGATCATCAATCATAAAAGCTCAGAATAGAGTGACTATTCCTACGCTTTTATTCAATCAGATCATTTGAATTTAAAATAAATATGAA
>JABHHM010000090.1 GCA_018671575.1 Methylococcales bacterium
AAACTCTTTTGTCCGTCTTCTTTGCCACAAAAATAGTTGTGTAGAGCGACTACACGCCTATTTTTGTAACAAAAAAGACAAACAAAATTTCTGCGCAATATGGGTAGTTTTTTTATTGCGTGTTACCTAAAATGTCTTGAACAAGAGCAAAATTAAACGGAGTGAGTCGTTGCAAATGAAGTTAAATTATCGTCAATACAGTGAGGCAGGTGAGCCAGTTATTATTATGCATGGCTTATTTGGCTCTATTGCTAATTGGAATCGAATAGCAACGACTTTATCAGCACAATTTCAGGTTTATTCTATTGATGCTCGAAATCATGGGAAATCACCTCATGATGATGCGATGAATTATACTGTCATGATGCAAGATTTGGCTGATTTTTTAATAGCAATGTCATTGGATAATGTCTGTATTATTGGTCATAGTATGGGGGGGAAGGCGTCAATGTTATTGGCATTGGAATATCCCGAATTAGTAAAAAAACTGGTGATTGTTGATATTGCTCCCGTCAATTATCAGCATGAATTTGATACAGTTATCAATGCATTGAAAAAAATTGACCTAAATAATTTGGCATCAAGAACTGAGGCAGAAAAGCAGTTGGCAGAGTCATTTTCTCAGCCATTGTTTCGTCAGTTTTTATTGCAAAATTTGGTAAAAAAGGAACAACAATATCAATGGAGAATTAACATTGAAGCAATTGAAAATAACATTGCTTCTATTGTTGGGTTTCCTGATATAAAAAAACAAAACGATCACCCCGCATTGTTTATTTATGGAACAAAGTCAGATTATGTGACCAGTCAACATCAATTGACGACACAAAATTATTTTCCAGTTGCTGAATTCTTTCCTCTGGATGGGGCAAGTCATTGGTTACATATTGAACAACCTGAATTATTTTTAAAAGAAGTAGTGAAATTTATTAAGTAGGTGACCATAATTATCTTAACAAAATTTTTGCTCAAGATTTTTTGATCTTTGGTATTACTGCTCTGATTGCATAGAGGTCTATTCGGTCAGAGTAGTAGTGCCAAAGGGCGGAAAATATTGAGTGAAAATGTTAATATAATTATGGTCACCTACTTATGTTGTAGTTATGGATAAAAATGACACTTTAACTCAAAACAGTAATGAAATTCATTTGAAAATAATCAATGAATATGTTGCATCACGTCAACTAGATTGTGGTGCGGAAAATGAAGAAGTTATTGTGACCGATAAAAATGAAAAACGGTTACAGTATCGTTATATTTTGAAAGAAAGAGATGATATAGATATTGTTGTTGAGAATAGCGATGGATTGCGCTTGTTAGCAAAGCCTCACAATATCTGTGCAGAGGGTATTAGTTTAAAAATTCTTTCTAAAAACTCTAAAGCCATCAAGATTAATAAAACATACAAATTAACATTTGCTTTTAAAAAAATTAATTTTGTCATTACCAGTTTTGCTAATTGTAAATTTAATTTAGACAGAAAATCATTTTATTTTTGTGGCTTTCAAATACAAAATCACAATCAGTTTCTTGAAAAATTACACCCAGATTTATTAAAGTTTTTTAATGAACGCACTACTTTTCGTGTTAAACCCAAAGAAAATGAAGTTGTTGTAATTGAAATTAATCATAACGGGAAAATTTTTTCAGGAACAATGATTGATGTTTCATTCAGTGGTTTGGTTGTTATTGTTAAGCAATCAATTAAAGCCGATTTAGTTAAAAAAGTTGTTGCACTTTCTTTTAAGCTACCCAATTCAGATGCTATTATTCATTTATGGGGTGAAGTTAAGTATCAGACACAAGTCAAAGACATGACGCGATTAGGTTTACAGTTTATGTTGAACTAAATCGGTACAAATATTTAAGTATCGGAAAAACAAAGTTTTTTAATAATTGGTGTTTTTTATTTTCACCATGAAGTGCATGAAGATATTGAAGTTTTTTCTTCATTGTCTTCATGTGCTTCATGGTAAAAAATATACCATTCGCAGAATATTTGCCCGTTAGGGCATCATGTTCGGAAAAATAACAATTTAACTCAGAAAGCCATTCATACAATGACAATATTTTTACGTTTAGTTGCTCTTACCTCTTTAATGATTAGTCTGAATGTTTGTATTGCAGATTATCGGCTGATAGCTGGTAAAGAGCCTATTCTCCCAATACCCAATGTGAAAATAACCAATCAGAAGAAAGTTGATTTGGGTAAAAAGTTATTTCATGACGTTCGCCTATCGGCTAATAATACTTTTTCTTGTGCAACCTGCCATTCGCTGGAAAATGCAGGTGTTGATCATCTCAAAGTTGCTGTCGGTATTTTAGGGCGAAAAGGTTTAAGAAATACTCCAACGGTTTACAATAGCAGTCTGCATTTTCGTCAGTTTTGGGATGGACGCGTGAAGTCTTTGGAAGAACAAGCCGCAATGCCCATTACCAATCCTCTGGAAATGGGGTCAACCTGGAAACAGGTCTTGGCTAAATTATCTAAGGATAAAGATTATAAAAAAGCATTTTCAGCGTTGTATGATGCTGGGGTGAACAAAGAAAATATTTTGGATGCTATTGCCGAATTTGAACGAACACTTTTAACCCCAAATAGCCCATTTGATCTATATTTAAAAGGCGATAAAACCGCTGTTAATGAAGCCACAAAAAAAGGCTATCATTTGTTTAAATCATACGGCTGTTCATCCTGTCATCAAGGCGTTGCTGTGGGGGCTAATTTATATGAAAAACTGGGTGTGGTGATCCACTATAAGCCTCACGATATTGACCCAGACCCAGGACGTTTTAAGCAAACGATGATTGATGAACATCGACATGAGTTTAAGGTTCCAAGTTTAAGGAATATTGAGCTGACAGCACCATATTTACACGATGGATCAATTGGGACACTAGAAGAAGTTGTTTCTCTCATGGGAAAATATCAGTTGGGACGTGTCATTCCCAGTGATGATATTTCTTCAATTGTTTTGTTCTTAAAATCATTAACGGCATTACCTTTGAAGTAGTGGATTGTATGGACAAAAAGTTACCTATTTATTACGGGGTTATTATTTTACTGTGTACAGCACTTTTGATTTTCTTTTTTGTAAAGTCTCAATCAGAAAAAAACAACGAACTAAAAAATATTAGTTTAAATATTACGCAGTTAAAATCACTTGATTCAGCTGTGAAAAAAGAGTTACTTAATCTCAGTCTTTATAAAATTAACCATAATGATTTTTTGACTGCATCAATTGATCGACTGGATAATAAAAGCCAGCAGTTTTTTAAAGAAGAAAAGATATTGAGTCATGCTCGACTTATTGTTTTTTGGAAGCAATATGTTAATGCCTTAGAAGAAAAAAAATATGCCGTTGAACAATATAAATAGATAAGAAATAAAACAAAAAATGGGCAATATTATTGGCTTAGTGCAACCATTGTGCCTTTTTTAAATGAGCAAAATAAACCCTTCAAATATATTTCTATTCGTACTGATATAACGGCACAAAAACAGGTAGAAAAGGAACTGTTAAAGCTAAAAATTAGGCAGAAGTAGCTTTGTACAAAGCAATGTTTGTCTATTGTGATTTATTGCCCTTCCTTATTAATGATTAACACAGGTTCTTGTACATAATCTTTTCTAAATTGCTGGGTTTTTGAAATTAATCCTGAGGTGACACTAAAACCACGAGGAATGAGTAAAATTCCTGAGCTTGTAAAAACATCAGCAGCAAATACCATACCTTCGTGAATCTCCTTAATCGGTATTTCTTGGATGTTTTTACGTAATGAATTGTCACCCTTTATTTTTATCAATGCCTGGATAACTATGGCTGGATAAATAGGCATACGATTTTGTAAAATATCCAGACATTCCTGTGCCGTTTGGCCTCTGGATTCCAGAATGTCATAGTCCATGGCAATTTTTATTAGGTTGGCTGGACATTTCGGATCTTTTAGTTGAGATTTTTTACCAAGGTCTGCTAACAAATCCAGAACAGGTTCAAGTCTTGGAATATTTTCCAGTAAACTGTTAACAACAGCAGGAAGAGCATCAACTTGTTGCTGTTCTTCATGATTTAGTTTTTCACTGTAATACAATTTTTCCGCCAATTGCTCTGGAAGAGTGATTGCACCTAATTGTGAGACCATAGCAGCAACTTCGATAAACCAGCGGTTTTTAATATTCAATTCATCGCATAGCTCTTTTACAATTTTGTGTAATCTGGTTGCTCGACCAAAACCTACTGCATTAGTTAATGCCAATACGTCCATTAATGTTTTAACACAACCATGTAGTGTTTTTTCTAATAGTTCATGTTCAGCAGTAATAAGGTTATGTTGTTTGGTTGCTTCATCAATAGTTCTAAGAAACTGGCTTGCTGGGCATGGTTTTGTTAGAAAACGATATATTTGTCCATCATTAATGGCTGATATTGCTGATTCTTGGTCGGAATAACCCGTCAAAAGGATTCTTACCGTGTCAGGTGAAACCTCTCTGCAATGAGACAAAAAGGTTGCACCATCCATACTTGGCATTCGCATGTCCGAAACAACCACTGAGAAATCATTTGATAGAGATAATTCATCAAGGCCAAGTTGTCCGCTGGTGGCACTAATTACTTGATATTTACGGCGAAGTTGTATTTCCAAGCCCTCTAGAATGGCGGGTTCATCATCCACCAGTAGTATGCGAGGCAATAATTTTCGATCAATTTTAGGCATTTTTATCTCCATAATTTTCTGGATGGATTATTTTCTGTGCAAGTTTTTGCCAGACTGGAAGTTTATCGATAACACCGACTCGACTTAGGTAGTCAAAATCCAGTTCTTCATTAAAATTAAGTGAATCAGTTGTTGAATGAGTTTCTTCTATGTCTGCAAAGCAATCAGCTACATGGATTGCTCCTATTAGGCCAAATTCTCTTTCTCCACTTCTCTTTGGGCGATGAATATGAGCAACGGCTTCAACCAGTGAGCAGGGAAGTCCCCATAAGTCTAAAAGGTAAGCTCCAATTTCGGCATGACTGAAGCCATAAATCTGTTCTTCAGCTAAATGGATAGGCATGGCTTGCTTTTTAAGTAATTCCAAAATGGGTTTGTAGAAATCTGGCAGAGCAGAAACCAATATTATTTGACCTATATCATGTAGCATTGCCGCAGAAAAAGCTGCTTTTTTCAGTTCTTCTTTATCTAACAAATGAGTGGCAATTTTGGCAACTGTTAACGAATGAGATTGTAGTTTAGCAAGACAAAATCCTGTTGTGTTGTCGCTTTGTCTTAGTGTGTTAAATAAACTTTCACATAATACTAGGTTTCTGATCGACTCCAAACCTATCAGAACCACGGCATCATGAATTTGATTGATACGTCGGGCAGGACCAAAAAAACCAGAGTTGGCAATTTGTAATAAACGAGCAGTGATTGCTACATCTTGCTCTAGTATGTCGCTTATTTCTTTCAGGCTTGAGTGTTCCTGCTCTATGGTTGAAGTTAATGTATGATAGAGGCTAGGTAATGCAGGTAACCGCTGTATTGAACCGATTAAGTGCTTGATTTTTGTGTCATACAAGCAAGTTTGTAAACAACGTCCTCGTTCTACAGCATCTTTAAGGTCATTGATATCACAGGGTTTGGCTAAAAAACGATGAGCCACAGAGAGTACGGTCAATAATCTTTCCTTACTTGACTGACCCGATAATACAATTCTTACCATGCCAGGGTATTGTTCACGCACTTTTTTTAATAATTCAGCCCCATCAGTTTCTGGCATTCGCATATCGGTGACAATGACATCATAAGATTGATTGTTAATTTCATTTAATGCTTCTTTTGCTGTTATGGAAAATGTCATATGCCATGCTTTTCTCATGGGTCTTAAGCGGTTGCGTAATCCTTCTAAAATTGCAGGATCATCATCAACGAATATAACCCGTACCTTGTTCATGTTTTCCTCCTTATTTTTAAAGTGGATTCAGCGTTGATTGGAAGGGTGATGTAAAAAGTTGTTCCCTGATTTATTTTGGTATCGAATCGTATATTGCCTCCATGTTTATCGACTATAATTGTGTGTATTAGAGATAGACCTTGTCCCGTTCCTCGTCCGACTTCCTTAGTGGTGAAAAAAGGATCAAAAATTCGGTGTTGAATAGGCTCAGGAATACCGCACCCCGTGTCAGAGATAGAGATGACGATAGTGTTATTTTTCTGTGATGTTTTAATGGTAATTTGACCAAGCTTGTCATTGGCTTGTGTCACAGACTCTATGGCATGAGCTGCATTGACAATCAAGTTGAGGAATACTTGGTTTATATCTCCGCCAAAAGCCATGACCAGAGGTATTTCTGCAAAATTGGTGGTCACATTTGCATGATATTTGTATTCATTTCGAGCGACGGACAACGTCGTAGTGATTGCTTTATTTATATCAATTGGTGATCGTTCATCTTGTGGGTGAGAAAAAGCTTTCATCGCGGATACGATTGAGCAAACACGATCAATACCATCCAGTGCTCGAGAAAAAGCATTGGGTACATGTTCTTTTAGATAATCAAGATCTGTGTCTTCTTTAGTTTCCTGAAGATTGATGAGGATATCATTTGTTAT
>JABHHM010000285.1 GCA_018671575.1 Methylococcales bacterium
ACAAATAAACTACCCATCTTACTTGCACCCAAAGGGCATAAAACTCTTTTGTCTGTCTTCTTTGCCACAAAAATAGTTATGTAGAGTGACTACACTCCTATTTTTTTAACAAAAAAGACAAACAAAATTTCTGCGCAATATGGGTAGTTTATTTATTGCGCGTTACCTTATTTCGTGCTCATCCCTTACTAAAAACTTAAAAATTATCTAAATATTGGTGATTGTAATCCTAAAAGAGAGGTTTTTGTATAAGCATAAATGGCTCGTTGAACTTTGGTGTTTTTAACTTCTTCTATTTTGGTTTCTGTTAAGTCAGTTTGAAATTCAGTTTCTCTGGCGGGAAGTAAGGTGTCTGTGTAACTGGTTACTTTGGTTCCGATACTTGTTGAAAAAGCATTCAGTGCTTCGGTAATTGTGCTTAGTTCATTGTCGATATTATAGTTGAGAGTGTTTATGTCAAGAGATGCTAAATTGCTGTTACTGTCAAATTTTAGTCCAATATCTCTCAGTGATGTGTCGTTATAGGTGTATCCTGGTGTATCATTTAATTCAGTTTTGATAGCTTTGAGAATAACGTCGTCATTAAGGTTGCCACTGCTATTGGTGAGTGATGAGAGTTCATTGTTGACGTCATTGTATGCTCCTATAAAATTATTGAGTTTATCAATCAGGATGTCTTGATTGGCATCTTCAATGGTTAGTGTGTTAGAGGTGCTGACTCCCGCATCATTCAGTGTTAGTGATACATTGTCAATAATGCTGCTGTCGCTATTGCTGTTGGTGTTTTGGACGGCATCATCTACAGAATATAATGCATTAATGCCATCTTTTGTTTGTTCAAGGTTGGTGATGAGGTCTTTGAAGCTTAGGCTTGATAAGCCTAGTAAATCATAATTGTTGCCATCAGTATCTACCATATTGATGGCAATTTTATTGTCTTGTCCACTGTTGCTACTGGTTAATATTAGTCCAATGCCGTTGCCTTGTTCTAATAAGCCAGCTGTCAGGTCGGCAGATGAATTGTTAATGGCGTCTTTGATTCTGGTTAATGTATTTTGTGATGAGTTGATTTCAATGACTTCTGTGTCTGCACTGCCAACTTTAATGTATAAGCTACCTGTGCCGACAATAGCATCTTTGTCAGAAAAAGTTTTTGATTGTAAAATATGGTTGCTTGCCAGGCGCTCAATACCAATGTGATAATCGCCATTGGTGGCAGAAGAGTCGACAGAGATTGATAAGGCATCATCAAAATTACTAAGGGAAAAGTCTTTAAATTCACTGTCTGTACTGGTTAAGGCTGTAATGCTGTCTTGTAATGTCTCAAATAAACCAACTAGTTTTCCAAGCGAGCTAATTTTAGAGGTGAAGCCGTCTTGTTGTGATTGTGTGTCAGCAAGTGAGCCACTTGATGCGGGCAGGCTTGTGAATATGGGGGAAACTGATGCAAACGGAAATGTTGATGAATCTATAGAAACTGCCATGGAGTTTTAATCCTGTTTCTTAGCTCATCCGTTAGCCTATAAAACATTACAATTGTGAGTATTTATTAATCTTATATATATTAAGATTCTAATAAATAAATTGATAGTCTTGAAAAAATTTTAATATAATATTTTGAATATGTCAATAATTTTTTTAGATACTTTAATTAAAGTGTCATAAATAGTCATAAATAAATGATTAGCTAAAGAAAAAATAAAGAGTTTTTGCTATCCTATTTAAATAGGTGAAAATAATAATATACAAGGTATAAATGAAAATGGATGATTCTGCATTTGAAAACAATGTTGCTTTATAAAGATATAGGAAAATCGGTCAATCAAAAAAAATACAAATCTATTCGGTATACCTATTCGCTGAAAGTATTTCAGTGGGAAAGTATGCCCGTTAGTTTAACATTGGCAAAAAAAGGAACCACTACTGCACAGGTGTTGAGGAGTTTTGTACAAAAATGGAATTCTAAAGGCAGAAGTCCTTCCATTGATTTGAAAAAACATCCTCGAAATGGACGGGATGTGATTGTGTTTCAGTCTAAAAAGAAAAAAAGTCGTGCAGATACAGCGTATTATGGTGAATGTGATCATGGTTATATTGAGTTTACTCGAGATAATGCGCAAATTTTAGGCATTGCCAAAAAGAAAGAAAAAGACATGAATGTGTTTGGTGATATTTTAATAGCGCTCAAAAATTCTACAGGTGGCGGAACTAAAAAGAAAAAAGGTTTTTTCAAAAAACTTTTAGGGCTGTAAGTATCCGTTTGAAAAAACAAATGTATATTAAGCGACGAAAATTTCTTAAACAAATGTTAACTGGTTCAGTTGTCAGTATTTTAGGGCAACCCTATGTTTTTTCGGGCAACCAATATTCGTTGCAATATAAAAATCAAATTCTTCCCGATGGTCGATTAAGACTGCCAAAACAACAAAAAGTAATTCGTCGCTTACGACCAATGGGGGGCGAAAGAGGATTACTTAATGCGCAGAATTTTAAATTAAAAGTTTCTGGCGAAGTTAATAAACCGCTTGAAATTAATTTTGATCAATTAATTAATTTGCCACAAAACCAATTAGTCTGTGATATTCACTGTGTTTCGGGGTGGAGTGTTATGGAATCTCAATGGCAAGGTGTTTTACTAAAAACAATTGCTGAAATGGCCTCTATTAAAAGATCTGCACGGTTTGTTATTTTTGAATCAGAACATGGGTTCACCTCAAATATTTCAATTCAACAAGCATTACAATCCAATGTCATGATTGTTCATCAACATCAAGGAAAAAGATTATTGAAGCGTAACGGTGGACCTATTCGTTCATTGGTGCCTGATTTATATTTCTGGAAAAGTGCAAAATGGTTAAAAGGCATTCGATTTTCTAAAATAGACGAGCCAGGCTATTGGGAAAAAAGAGGTTACGATAACGGCGCCGATCCTTGGAATGACTATTATGAAATTTAGTCGTTTTTCTGCCAGGAAAATGGTTAGAACTTTTCATCGTGATATAGGTTATTTAATTATTGGGTTAACATTTGTTTATGCTATTTCAGGTATTGCTGTTAATCATATCAAAGACTGGAACCCCAATTATGCTGTTTATGAGAAACAATTTTCGTTGCCATTGTCATTAAAAAATGAGAATGAAGCCATTAAAAAATGGCTTCATCAAGAAAGAAATTTCCCCGCAAGACCCAATGATTTTTTTCAAATATCCGCTAATGAATATCAAGTGAGTTATGACCTAAAAACAATCACCATTAATTTTAAAGAGCGTTTGGTTATAGAGGAAGGTGAAGAGTCACGTTTTTTATTAAAGGCATTAAATTGGCTTCATCTTAATCGAAATAAGGAGTCATGGACCATTATTGCTGATTTTTATGCAATAATGTTATTGATATTGGCCTTTTCAGGGTTGTTTATGTTTCCTGTTAAACGCCTGATTAAAGGACGAGGCATTGTGTTAGTGTCGGTTGGTTTTATTGTTCCATTTGGATATGTGTATTTAATGTCATGAATGCTGAAAAAAGATATAAAGTTGTTTTTAGAGGTGATCTTGAAAAAGGTATTTCTCCTGCCATTGTTAAAAGGCGTTTAAAAGGTCTGTGTAAAAATGAAGGGACCGTTGATAAATTCTTCAATAAAAAAACAACAATAATACGTTCTGATATTACATTGGCAGAAGCGCAGCATTATAAAAATACATTTGATGGTACAGGGGCGGTTTGTTATATAGAAGAAATTGCATCCGTGACAGTAAAGTCTAAAGAGAGGGCGGAAGTTGATTCAGATAACCCATTTGTACCACCGCCAAAGAAAAAATCAGTCAAATCACCAAAGCCAGTATTCATTAAAAGTCGAGAAAAAATTGCTCGTGAAAAAAAACCAATTTATGATCAGTCATTACCTGAAGGTTATATTTTATTTTCGAATTTTATCAAAAAAATACAATTAATTGGAACAGGTCGTTTAACTGACGTGTTTCAAGCGGAATTAAAATCAGTTTTGGGAGCAACTGAAATTGTTGCATTGAAGACCATAAAAAAAGAGCGAATGCTTAATTTGTATACCAAAGATATTGTACAAATTTTTAAGAATAAACTTGTTCCCTTATTAAATACGATGGCTCCACTAAAAGGGCATCCTTATATATCCAGTAACAATGTGGTTGATTATTTGCCATTAAAATCAGAGCAAAATGAGTTGGTTATTTTGTCAGACTATATTTCAGGAATAGATTTGGAGAAATTCATCAATCAACACCACTTGTCTGTTGATAATTTAATCAAAAAAACGGCAATAGAAATACCTAAACCTATATTTGGGTCAATTATGTATCAAGTTGCCGATGCATTAGATTTTGCTCATCAGCAAGAATGTGTTTCACAGCAATCACTGGTGCATGGCGCTATTTCTCCAGGAAATATTATTTTGAGTCAGGATTTTGGTCTGATAAAAGTAACTGATTTTGGTTTATCTTACTTTTTGGATACCTTTGTCGAGAAAAAAAATCATAAAATTATTGTTTCAGATAATATCAGATACATGAGTCCCGAAGTATTTAACAAAAAACAGCCTTTGCCTGCATCAGATATTTATAGTTTTGGTGTTTGTTTGTATGAGTTATTGACGGGGCTTTGTCCAAATAAATTGCCTTCAACAAAAGTTGTGAGTCATAAAGAATACAAAGAATCGGTCAATCAAATGTATAAGTCTGAATTGTTGCCACCCCATAAAATTTCTTTGGGAGTTGATGAAGACTTGTCAGAAATTATTCACAGTATGATGCATTCTGAAAATTCAATGCGAATTGAATCAGCCAAAAAAATTAAAGATTATGCTTGGCAAGTGTTGTGTCATGGTGAAGAAGAAACATCGAATGATTTATTTTCACAATATCTTTTGAAAATGCAGTTATTGGAAAACTCTGATGAAAATGTTCAAAAGTTGGCTAAAAAACTCAATTATGAGATGAAGTCTATTCAGTTGTACCCTGATGTACTTGAAAAGTTAGAGAAAGGGGAGAATCCTTGTCGGATTTAAGTGAATTGAATAAGGGGATGTGCAATAAATAAACATCCAACTTGCTTGTACCCAAAGGGCATAGCAATTTTTTTGTCCACCTTTTTTGTTGCAAAAATAGTTGTGTAGTTCGACTACACGCCTATTTTTGCGCCTCAAAGGCAAACAAAAATCCTGCGCAATTTGGACATTTATTTATTTCGCTTC
>JABHHM010000089.1 GCA_018671575.1 Methylococcales bacterium
AAATTCAAATGATCTGATTGAATAAAAGCGTAGGAATAGTCACTCTATTCTGAGCTTTTATGATTGAATATCATTTGAAAGTGAAGTGAAGATGGAATTAAGAACGGGAAGTTATTTCGTGCCCGTTCCTTATCATTAATTGTTGATTCAACAATTAATGATAAGTTATTTAAGTCTTCTGTTTTATCTCCAAATTCTACTAAACTGATGTAGTGTTCATTCATTAATATTTAAAAAATTAGGCACATACAATGCAAATATTAAAAGATCTTTCTATTAAATATAAAATATTATTAGTTGCGGCTGTCAGTATTCTTGGTTTTGTTATTTATTTGGTATACAGCTATAGCGCATCAAATGCTAACGTTTCTCATTTAAAAGAAATTAAATCTGTTTCGCTGAAAGTATTGGAAAAAATGGATGAAACGATTGTTAGCTCAGAAAAGGTGCTTGTATTGCTGAGTGATGCCATGAGTATTTCTGATAGCGACATGATTGAAGAAGCTGATGCGGTCGTCAAAGAAATCAATCAGTTATATAAAGAGCTGAGCTTATTACAACCTGAAATTAAATCATCTGTCGCTTTGTGTAAAAAACAGTTTGATGATTATTATTCTTTGGCGAGGCCGTTAACAGTAGTGGTTGTTGAGGAAACGATTGATGAAGAAAAAATTCCTGAGAAAGCAGCCAAGGTTAATCAATTATTTCAGGCTTATTTACTGAAAATAAAAAAATTAAGAACTCAACGCTACCAAAAAACATTGCAAAAAATTGACCAAATCGTTGCAACAGAAGAACATGTTGTCAATGTGGGTCTAATTATTGGTATTTTATCAATCATTATCATTGGCTCAGTTTCATTTGGCATTGCTTCATTGATTACTTCACCATTATTTTCCCTGATTAACCTAACTCAACAAATTCAACAAACGGGTCAGCTGACTATTGAAGGAAGTGATTTGGTTGGAAAAGATGAAATAGGGCAGATTTCTGCAGCCTATAAAGAGTTTACTAGGGAATTGAGTTTGGAAATTAATGAGATAAAGTTATCAATGTCACAAGTTGCTGATGGTACATTGAGTATTGAGATTAAATCAAATGCCAAGGGGGATCTTGCCGAATTAATTCATCATATTAATACCTCTATTAAGTCAATACATAATGCTATGGACAGTATTACCGTGGTGATTGCAGCGGTTGCAAAGGGAGATTTTTCTCAACGAGTTGATGTGGATGTTAAGGGTGATTTAAATATACTTAAGCAACATATTAATACTACGTTAAACCAATTAGAGACGACATTTCAGTCAATTAATAATGTGATGCAGTCGGTTTCGGAAAACAATTTAACGCAACGTATGGATGCTGATGTTCAAGGTGAATTTTTGGCAATGAAAAATAACATGAATAATTCGTTTGAATTGTTATCCAATACATTGCAATCAATTTCAAATAATACCAGTCAGCTTTCATCAGCCACTACGCAGTCTTTTGATGCCATTAGTCATATTGCAGAAGGTACACAGCATCAGGTTGAATCTATTCGTAATATGATGCAGTTGCTTGAAAATATTAATGATGTCATTCAATCGGTGGGTGATAGTGCAATCAATGCCAGAAGTCGTTCCGATGATTCATTTGAGCTGGTTAAGCATAGTCAAAATGAAATGCAGCACATGCTGACTGCAATTACAGATGTTGAAAAGAATAGTAAAGAAATTAATGATATCACAGAAATTATCAATGGAATTGCGGGTCAAACCAATATGCTTGCGCTTAATGCCGCAATTGAGGCGGCAAGAGCTGGCGAACATGGCAAAGGTTTTGCCGTTGTTGCTGATCAAGTTCGGAAGTTGGCAGAAAAGTCAGCAGAAGCAGCCCATCAAATTGCGGATATTACTGAAACAACCCATAAAAATGTTGATATCAGTAAAAATGTAGCGATACAAATGGCTGAAAATATTAATTCCATTGTTGATAATACAACCGACGTCAATAATCTAATGAATGTTATTAATGATGCTATTTCAGAAGAAAGGCAGGCTATTGCATCTATTGTACAAAATGCTGAAAATATCCAGGATCTTGCTAATAATAATGCAGGTGCAACTGAAGAAATTACATCAACAATCAGTGATTTGTCACGAATTGCAGATGAAACCAATAATAGTGTTCACCAATTTGCTATTTAATGAACTGTTCCTTGAAAAGCAGTATTGATTGATTAAAAAGCAGTAAATCATAATTATTACTTTACTGAACGAATGCAATTTGATATAAAACACGGACATGTAAAAGTACAAAGATATAAAGGATTAAAGTTATGACAAGAATTTGTCAAGTGACAGGTAAACGACCCATTACAGGCAACAATGTTTCCCATGCACACAACAAAACCAGACGACGTTTTTTACCAAATTTGCATTACCATAAATTTTGGGTTGAAAGTGAAAATCGTTGGGTAAGATTAAGATTAACCGCAAAAGGCATGAGAATTATAGATAAACTGGGAATTGATACTGTATTAAGTAATATTCGTGCCCGAGGCGAAAAAGTTTAGAAGTTTTTAGGTCGATACATAAAACTGTCAAGAAAGAAAAAATTTATAATAGTGTAAATGAATCTTTTGTGGCGGTTTTTTGTTGCCTTGCGAACAATTGGTAGAAAGTATGTTATTGGTATTTTCTGGCATTTAACAAAACGATGAATAAGGATTCGTAATTATGAGAGATAAAATAAAGCTAGTATCTAGTGCGGGTACTGGACATTTTTATACCACAACAAAAAATAAACGTACCATGCCAAGTAAAATGGAAATTAAAAAGTTTGATCCTGTTGTTCGTAAGCATGTGATGTATAAAGAGTCGAAGATTAAATAGCTTGTCTTTGGTGCTAAGGCGCTAATAAAGTGGCCATGAATTAAGGCTATTTTGTTGTAGAGGTAAGATGATTCTTGTCTCTAGGAGGCTGTCCGAAAACGCATCTTTCCGCCAACTCTGCGTTCACCCCTCAAGGGGGTACCGAGGAAAAATGGTCTCAAAATGCTCATTTACACACGTAAACTGCGGTTTTTCGACAATTTCATGCCTTGATTTGACGAAAATTTGAGTTCTCAGACAACCTCCTAGGCTAATATCAAAGCAAGTAAAACTTCATTGCAAATTTATTAACTTCTAAAGCATCTGCATTTCTCAACTTTTTAATGGCATCAACTTTAATGCCGTCAATTTTAATTTTCCCCCATTTTTGTGGAATTAAATAGTAATCACCATTTCTCAAGTTGATTGCAGCCGCAATTTTTGGCATTAACATTCCGCCAATACAAATATCTGATTCAATATCTGAACCAATTTTAAACATGGGTTTTTCGATTAAATAATCTTCTTTATAGCCGCCATTGCTAAATAAGGTAATTTTAGCGGTTGCTTTTGATGTTTTGCTATTGTTAACAGGTTTTACAGATATTGTGTCATCATTGCAGGGTTCTTTAGTATTTGTTGAAAGATCAAATGTTGTAAATTCTTGAGTGTTAGAGTTAATGAGTTTTATTTTAAACGGACCAACTCCAATCATGTCGTTCTCTTCTAATAACTTTTTTTCGACCGCAATGTCATTAACGTAACTTCCATTTGTGCTGTTTAAATCAAGTAAATGAAAGTGGCTATCCAATTGAATGATTTTGGCATGAAACCCAGATATTTCTGGATGATTAATGCATATCAAGTTTTTTCGATTACGGCCAATGGTTACTTCCTGAGCATTAACATCCATTTCTTGCTGTAAAATATCATTTGAAAATACTTGCAACAACGTCATTTGTTTTATTCCTTAAAAACATAGTCATAACTATAATTATAAAAGTAATCTCTATATCAATCTATATAAAAATATTCATTTTTAATTATTTTTCTTTTAGCCATGTTAATATTAAATTATTTGTCCAATAGGTTATCCGCAATGAAATACCCATTAAAAATAGTTGCTATTATTTCCCTTGTATTGTTTTCCAATGTCAATATTGTAAATGCTGAAACGCCTCCTCCACCAACGCCACTAAAGTATTATGACGAACAAGTCGAACCTGAAGTGACCATCATACAAAATGATCAAGGTTATATTGAAGAATATCGTCAAAATGGTATTTTGTATATGGTGAAAATCACACCTAAGCAGGGGATTCCTTACTATTTGGTTGATATTGATGGTGATGGTTTCTTAGAAACTAGGCGATCAGCAATTGAGCCACCTGCCGTTCAGCAATGGCCTATTTTTAGCTGGTAATTATTTAAAGTATTGGGGAAAAAAGTTTGTAACTTTGCCTAAAGGGCATCATGTTCTTATGAAAACTATCATTGCTTTAATTGACCAGACCAATGAGATCGTTGGAAAAACAGTTTCATGGCTTGTGTTGGGTATGGTTCTAACCATGTTTTGTGTTGTCATATTAAGATATTTTTTTAATACAGGATGGATCGCCATGCAAGAGTCAATTTCTTATATGCATGGAATGGTTTTTTTATTGGCAATTGCCTATACCCTCAAACACGATGCCCATGTGAGAGTTGATATATTTTATCGAAACTTTCAGCAACGAACCCAATCCTGGATTAATTTATTTGGTACATTATTTTTATTATTTCCCATGGGGGTCTTTATAATCTGGGTTAGCTGGGACTATGTGGTAAATTCGTGGGAAATTAAAGAAGCATCGAGAGAAGCTGGAGGCTTAGCAGGTGTTTATCTATTAAAATCGGTCATTATAATTGCCGCTATTTTATTCTTATTACAAGGCCTGTCACAATGTTTAAAAAGCCTTTTAACGCTACAAAATAAATCCTCATGATTGAAGAATTAATGCCGATTTTTATGTTCGCAACCATTTGTTTATTGTTGCTCATTGGCTATCCTGTCGCCATTACCTTAGCCAGTACAGCCTTATTATTTGCGGGTATTGGGACACTTAACGATACTTTTGATTCTGCATTCTTGCAAGCTTTTCCCAATCGACTTTACGGTATCATGAGAAATGATACCTTAATTGCCGTACCCCTATTTGTTTTCATGGGTGTTATGCTAGAAAAAGCTAAAATTGCTGAAAACTTACTGGAAACCATGGCGCAACTTTTTGGTAATATACGTGGTGGGTTAGGTATTTCGGTTGCCATTGTTGGTATGTTACTGGCTGCCAGTACAGGAATTGTCGGAGCAACTGTTGTTACCATGGGATTGTTATCATTGCCAACTTTAATGAAACAAAAATACGACCCTAGAATTTCAACAGGTATTATTTGTGCCTCTGGTACTTTGGGGCAAATAATTCCTCCCTCTATTGTATTGGTTTTGCTGGGCGAAGTAATATCATCCGCTTATCAACAAGCACAGCTTGATATGGGAAACTTCACGCCTAAAACAATTTCTGTCGGTGACTTATTTGTTGGTGCTTTAATTCCTGGGCTTTTGTTGGTGTGTCTCTACATTTTATATCTGATTTTTATTTCAATGATAAAACCTCAGATGATGCCATTACCAGACAATACTTCAGCAGACAACAATGCAATTAATTATCGGCTAATTTTAAAAGCACTTTTTCCACCACTTTTTTTGATACTTGCTGTCCTAGGCTCCATTTTAGCTGGTTTAGCGACTCCAACGGAAGCTGCTTCTGTCGGAGCAGTGGGTGCAACTGTTTTAGCAATGACGAATAAAACATTGAGCTTTTCACAACTGAAAGAGGTGATACAAAACACCACACAAGTAACCAGTATGGTGTTTTTAATTCTCATTGGGGCTTCCATATTTTCTTTGGTTTTCCGCGGTTTTAGTGGCGATGAAATGATTCAGGACTTTCTCTCCGATCTGCCTGGAGGAAAAATGGGGGCTGTTTTTATTGTCATGATGGTGATGTTTTTACTGGGTTTTATACTCGACTTTATAGAGATTACCTTTGTTATTGTACCAATCGTCGGTCCCGTGTTACTTGGTATGGGAATCGACCCAGTTTGGTTAGGTATTATGATTGCCATTAATTTACAAACTTCATTTTTAACTCCGCCGTTTGGTTTTTCTTTATTTTA
Source organism: Methylococcales bacterium (assembly GCA_018671575.1). Classification (GTDB taxonomy): domain Bacteria; phylum Pseudomonadota; class Gammaproteobacteria; order JABHGC01; family JABHGC01; genus JABHHM01. The sequence continues at coordinate 6,075 of JABHHM010000089.1, forward strand.
TTTAAGGGGAGTCGCGCCTGAATCAATCAGTACCAAACAAATTTATCAGGGGGTCATGCCTTTTATTGCCATTCAAATATTCATGTTGATTTTACTGGCTTATTGGCCATCATTAGCTACTTGGCTACCATCAATCGTCTATGGATAAGATGTATGAACTATTCAAACGATAGACAGCCACGAGTGCTCATTGTTGGAAGTAATAAGGAATTTGGCGGTAGTCTGGTTAGTGTTTGTCATACATTATGTCAGGGGTTGGTAGAGTCAAATTATGAGGTTTTTTTACTACAGCCTGAGGGAACACTGACCAATGAACTGGGTGAGGTTAATATATCTAGTGATCAAATAAACGATATCACACAATTGACCATTTCTGGTTGGCCGAGTTATTTGAGTCAATTAATGCATCATTCTGACTTTAAGGAAGGCAATCAGCTTTTTACTGAAATATTAAAGTTTGTTGATCCTGATATTGTGCATTTTCATCATACTGCAACCTTTGGTTCAGAAATTATCAATATTGCTAAGCAACAGCATTGTTTTGTCACTGTTTGGTTGCATGATTATTGGTATTTTTGTCCTTTAATGGCTCGTGTTAAAAGCAATGGTCAATCTTGCAACGGCTCTGGAGAGCATTGTTTTGAGTGCTCATGCAAACAATTTACTGGATTAGCAGAAAATTGGAAAAGTCGTCAACAACAATCAATAAAAATATTAAACCAATGTGATCGAGTAATTGCTGTCAGCCAATCGATTCAGTCAGATGCTATTCGATACGGTGTTGATAGACACAAAATAACAACCATTCAACCTGCTGTACAATCGATTGATCATTTATGGGATCAACTTGATTACTTGCAACGTCCAATCAATGAGTCGCTGTTAAATTTTGCTTTTATAGGTAATCTTCATTCACATAAAGGCATAGATGTTTTGTTTGATGCCTTGAAGTTGCTTCAATGCAAGGAATCACAATCTATTATCTGCCATATTCATGGAACAGGTGAAGACGCTTATGTTGAACAATTAAAGTCTTCTGCTGAAACCATTTATCAAACAATGATTGTGTTTGAGGGGGCTTATAATGCTAACGATGATTTGCCAAAAATATTGCTTGAAACCGACTTAGTGATTTTGCCGTCCATTAAACCCGAAAGTTATGGCCTGATTATTGAAGAAGTGTTGGCGGCAAAAGTCCCTGTTATTTGTAGTCAGATAGGTGGTT
>JABHHM010000101.1 GCA_018671575.1 Methylococcales bacterium
ATCGAAGTACATGCCAAAAGAATTTACTGGATTCCAACAAAGCAATCTTAGTTTGAACTCTCAGTAGATAAAAACTTTGCAGCCAAGTCAAAGCAACTCGAAAAATAGCAGTAATCACCATGCCAATGAGCAAAGGGCGCAACCAGCTTTCCATATTACCGACTAAAATTTTATCAACAAAAACACCTGTGAAAACAGGAATAACCAGACCTGGAAGAACCAATAGCAAACTGGCGGCAAAGATGAATAATAATGAACTGTGAAGTCCCTTGAAACGCTTTCTCAATGCTTTAATGGCACTGGGCTTCTCTCCTCCTCGGGCAAAGGATTCAGTGGGTTCAAAAGTCAGGGCGACGCCTGTAAAAGATTCATCAAACTCGGTACTGCTGACCACACGAGGACCATAAGCGGGATCATTCAAATAAACCTGATTTTTAGTAAAACCCTCCACCACCACGTAGTGATTGAAATTCCAAAAAACAATCATCGGCATTGGTAAATCAAGTAATTCTTCTGGCTCTTTTTTATAACCTTTGGCAACCAGGTCATAACTTCTGGCTGCTTTTAAAATATTACTGGCTTTAGTCCCGTCACGAGTCACTCCACAGACCAAACGTAATTCTTCTAATGGCACATATTTTTTAAAATGTGTCAGTACCATTCCCAAACATGCCGCACCACATTCCACGGCTTCAAGTTGCATTACCGTCAGGGTGGTTTGTCGTCTGGGTTTGAAAAGGGATGAAGATTTAGTTGAGTTGGATGGTTTGTCTGCTCGAACGAAACTTTTCCGCTTGAAGGATAAACGTTTGATTAACCCCGTAACCGAAGAGCCAAGACTTTTAAAGACTTGCTTAATAGCCATGGTTTAATCTATACCGAGTGTTTTTTTGAAAATTGGAATAACCAGTGAAATGGGCCTCTGACGATTGACAACAATGTCTGCACTACACAACGTACCACTACTCACTGCCACTGGCGTACTGGCGGTGGAAGACCATTTAAAATGATCTTTGTCTTCACTTAATAACAATTTTGCATGTATTTCAGTGGGAGGACTATCTCCCGACAACTCTTGCACTAACCTTTCATTTTGTAAGCGTCTCATCATACTGGCACGACTCACAGGATATTCTGAAACATATTCAATTTCACCAAACATAAAACCATGCTCTTCCCGTTTAACCGTGGTTGGCAAAACCTGAGCTTGCATGTATTTTTTGATTTTTTTACCATCCCTGACAGATGCATAAATCACCACTTGTAACTCTTCTTTTTGAGTGGTTAATCGTTCAATGGTCATTAATGATTTTGCCAGCCCAACCAACATACCCACTTCTGTTTTCATTTCCACAATTCGCCCCGCATAAGGCGAATAGATAATCGATGCTCTATCCCGACTTTTATACAAATTCTGTAACACCAACAGCATTTCATTAACTTGGCTTTCGATCAAAGATAATTCATTTTTATTTTTTTTATCACTTTCAAGTAACTGCAAAGTCAGTTGTTTAATGTCGTTGCGATATCTTTCTGCTTTTAAATTGGCAGTGACTTCACTTTCAACACTGGCGAGGTAGGTATTTTCTGTGACCAGTCCTTTTTTCAACAATTTTTTCTGTGTTCTGACCCGTTTTCTGGCAATTTTTGCATTCCTTAAAGCCGCTGATAACTCACTGTATAACGCAATTTCTTTTTGTTTTTTGAGCTGTTGGGCTAATAACTTGCCTTTTTTCACAAAGGTTTTGATGATTTTAGATTCAGCCACCAGTTCTTTGTATCTGGACTCTGTTTTGGTGATTTGATCCATTAACTGAGGTTGTGCGATATGGACAATTTCTTGGTCTTTTTCAATAAAATCCCCCATTTTGACCAATAATTTGGTTATTCGACCTTCTGAATTGGTTTTCACATCTGATAATCCCGTTGGATTAAACAGAATACATTTCCCCGTAACTTTGGTTGGAATGGAACCAAACCAACTCCAGATAACGGCCAATAAAATTAATCCTGCGATGGCACTGAGAGCTATCCAGGCTTTAGCAGGAATCACTCGCACCAGAACATCCAGTTGTTCTGGTGATGAGACTCGTTCAAGAGATATTTTACGGAATAAATGGTCGTTTGAGAGTTTCATGTTTTAATGGCTAATTTGATCAATAATCCAAAGCATCATACTTAACCTTAAAACTGTCTTTATCTCTAGCATCCTTTTCTATCAAAAGCCCCCGTTCAAAAGTCAGTTTAGCCAAAGATATAACTATTTTTTGTTGTAAACGTATTTTTAGTAATTGCGCTCTTTCCAAACGATCACTGATATTGATGATATCTAGCCAAGTTGAAAGCCCTAAATTACGTTTGACATGCTCATTTTTTAAAGATCTCTTATAACTGCCAATTGAAATATTTTCTTGTTCCAGTTGAGCCACACTGGTCAGCAAGTTTTTTGTTTCAATTTGGATATTGGCAGCAATGTCATATTCTAAATCTTTTATCAGAACATTAAGGCTATCTAATGAGGCTTTTTGGGTGATCCACTGACCTTTTGCAACAGAACTGCCATAAGGTTTTTGATAGCTAATTGATGCAGAAATGGATGGCCCTTCCAATGTTTTGTCAAATAATTCTTCTGATTGCAATAATGCACTGCCTTCAGATAGACCCGCATACCCCAGTGATAATTCCAGATTGATATTGGATTTTTGTTCATTTCTAAAGTTTTTCAACTGATAATTTATGGCATCCTGTTGCAAACCAAAGGCTTTTAAGTCTTGCCTTTGAGCCAATGCTTGATTGATTGTATCTTCCATTAACTGTTGATTCATTGCCGTATATTTTTTCACTGTTTCGGGCAGTATTTCAGGAAACGTTAAGTTTTGGGGAGATGCCAATGCAAAACTATTTTTAGCCGACAGCCCCATCGAACGTCCCAGTGTTTTCCTGGCATTGACCAAATCAAATTCAGCAGACAATAATCCACTGCGTTTTTCTGTCAATGAGGCGAGCACCAAACCTAATTCTGACCGTGGTATTTCCTTGGCTATCACCAATGTTTTGATATTTTTATAGACACGAGTCATCCGCCTTTCACTGTTTTCTGAAATTTTTAATTGCTTGGTTTTTGCCAGATAATCCCAGAATAAAACAATGTTATTTAAAACTGTTTGAGACGTTGTGTGTATCAATGTTGAATAGGCTTCTTCATAATTTTTTTGTGCGACCAAAACATCGACACCCACAATATTATAATTAAAGCTTCGATTGAGAGGGATAGAGACAAATAATTCGGCTGTCCCTGTTTGCTGATTTTCTATGCCTAAACGTTTTTTAAATTTATCCTGAGTATTGGACACCGAAAGACCAGCCCCTACCGTCACACCCAAATCTAATTTTTTGCTAAGACCTACGCCATAACTGACGTTGTTACTGGAATGTTTTTCATTGGGAATATTGGCATTATTCAGTGCTGTAATTTCAGCATTGGTTCTAGGTATTTGTTGTTTTGAGCCTGTTAAACTGGCACTCATCACCGCATCAAAACCACCTCTGGCGGTTTTGATATTGCCTTTTCGGGACTGTAATTGTTTTTTCTGCACATATATATCAGGGCTATTTTCAAGTGTTCTTGAAATAACTGATTTTAGGGATAAGTTATTTTCAGTCAACTCTTCTGCTAACAGAATATTTTGGACTAAAAATAGCGGAATAATGCCTAGACATTTGAGTATATTTAATTGTATTTTCATTGAATCAGTACCATGTTAACAAAATTATTTTTTAACTATTTGAAATTATAGTTGAAAAACTATAATACTCACTAAGGACACGTTATTTAATTACCATTCCAAAATTAGAGATAAAAATTTCATGGCAGAATCATTTTCAAACATCGTTGGTAAAAACCACGTTATTAGTGACTCGGTGGCATTAAAAACAGCAGAAACCACAACCTTTGCAACCACTCAAACCATTAAAGCCATTGTAAAACCTGGTGATGTCCAACAAATTCAGGCTTGTGTTAAATTAGCCAAGCAACAAAATGTCTCGCTGTACCCCATCAGCTGCGGTAAAAATTGGGGGCTTGGATCAAAAGTTCCCGTACAAACCGACAATGTTGTTTTAGACTTAAGTCGGCTCAATCAAATCAGTAATTACAATGAAGAATTGGGTTATTTTACGGTAGAACCTGGTGTCACATTTCAACAGGCTTATCAGTTCTTACTTGATCGTAAAAGTCCATTTTTCAGTCCTGTTATTGGAGGTTCACCACAAGCCAGTTTAATTGGTAACATGCTGGAACGTGGTGATCGAATTGGCCCTAATTTGGATAAAATTTCAGGCATGAGTGAATTAGAAGTGGTTTTGGCTAATGGTCAAATCATCCATACAGGTCTGGGACATTTTCAAAACAGTCAAGCCACTGGAGCAGATGCGTGGGGCGTTGGCCCTCATGTAAATGGGATATTTACCCAGTCTAATCTCGGCATTGTCACAAAAATGACCCTACATTTGACACGCAAACCCAATTTTTTTAAAAGCATCTATTTCATGGTGGATGATCAAAAAAAATTACCTGATTTGATCAAGAACATTAGACTATTAATACAAGAAGGTGCTATTGCCAATAACACATTAAGCCTTTGGAATAGTTATAAAATTTTGGCAAAAATGGGAAAATTCCCGACTGAAATCATCAAACAACGGATGAAACAAAACCCACTCGGCACCATTAAATCGGGTTTGTCATTGGTCTTGAAGGACATTACAGGCAAAGAGCCCTGGCATGGTAGTTGTTATATTCATGCCGCCAGTGAAGCCATTGGAGAAGCAACGCAACAACACATACAGTCACGACTCGCCAAAGTTACAGATCAACTTCAATTCAGTTATCTCAATGAAAGTGATATGAAAGGCGATGGTTTATTATTGGGTGAACCACAATCAGACAATATCGCCAGTTTGTATTGGCGTAAAAAAGGCAAATTACCAGAAACATTTGATCCTGATAGGGATCGTTGTGGTGCAATATGGTGCTGTCCTGGCATTCCTTTTATTGGAGATCATGTCACCAAAGTAATCGAACACTCAGAAGCGATGATTAAACGTTATAAATTTGAACCCAATTTAGGTTTTTTTGCTGTGACATCTCGCTTGCTTTATCTGTTTATTGCCATTGTTTATGACAGAGAGCTAGAAAATGAAGACATTAAAGCCATGCAATGCCATGACGAACTGCTGGAGTCATTACAAAAAATGGGTTATTTCCCTTATCGTTTAGGCGTGCAATCAATGAATGCGCTGCCTGATGCTATTGATGATTATGATGATTTTTTAAAGCAATTAAAAACAGCCCTTGATCCGAATAACGTGATATCACCTGGCCGATATACAAAATAAAGTTTTAAAGACCAATTAATGCGCCTTATTCCCTTGCTAATTATAAGTAATTACATATAATCAATTTAAAATTACATGGGTCATACATTTTATGGAATGGAAAAAAGAGTACGCCACAGGGGTTGATCAAATTGATGAACAACACAAAATGCTATTTAAAATGTCATCTGATTTTAAGGCTGCTCTTAATGAAAATGTAGGTGAACGAACTTATGGTATGTTTCTTAAGTATTTGACCAGTTACTGTAAAAGTCATTTTCGTTATGAAGAAAAATGCATGGACGACCATAAGTGTCCTGTTGCCAAACAAAATAAAACATCTCATAAAATGTTTTTAGAGAAAGTCACTGAATTCCATCAACGCTACGACACACATCACTTTTTACAGGAAGATGCAAACGAATTGGTTAAAATAATAGATTCATGGCTTGATGGTCATATTATAAATGTTGATATACACCTTAAAAAGCGTATAAAAAATAAGTAAGGAAATAAACCATGGATGGATATGGATGATGTTCATGGCTTTAAAATCTCAGGATAAAAAATATAATCTCCGCCACCCGCTGAACGATGACAATAAATACATCCTCTTGCGTCATCATCTGTTTTACCTTTAATGACTCGCCCTGTTAACGCTGTTTTCACTTGATTGATGTTCTTGTAATAAAATTGCCCATTGGGTTGGTATTTCACCCAAAACCAATCCTGATTATCGACATCGTAACCTGCTTTCCGCTGATACATAACGGTAATGGATGATAAATATTTACTTCTGTTTTTTTTAACAGATTCAACGGAAACACCTTTTCCACCATAATTTTTTTTAACCACTAAAAAACCTGTATGGCCATTTATGTTTAATGTTTGATTCGCTATTTCTAAAATCATTCCATGTGGTTTTGCCCCACCAAAAAATGGCTTTAATGGTTTAGCTTGAACGCCAACCAATTTTTCTTTTTCCATTACCGACCATAATTTTTTAGCATATTGATTATCTGTCTCTGTTCCCATCATTGCCTGGTTATTTTTTTTAACGAAAGATGTGCAAGCATTGATCGCAATTGCCATCAACAACAAACTTAAAAACAATAATGGTTTTTTCATAGCTTAAGTTTTCCTAAATAACAGGATATCCCTTGGGTAAAGTAACAAATATTTTAGATTTAAAACCACGGATGAACACTGACAAATAAGGATACTCGTTGAGCATCATCCGTGTCTACCCGTGGTTAAAATCAAAATAAGGTAACACACAATAAATAAACTACCCATATTACGCAGAATTTTTGTTC
>JABHHM010000354.1 GCA_018671575.1 Methylococcales bacterium
CGAATGGCAACAACAATTGGATGAAAGTTAAGCTATGCCGATTAAAAATATCATCATTCATTTTTTAAAAAAAGAGTCTCAAGAAAAGGAATCGGCCATCATTCCTCGTGATTCTGTTTTGTCTGTCAATCCTCAAACTGAATTGTTATTGGAAAAAATTCTAAAAGCATACAATGCAAAAACAGATAAATTGTACAGCTCATTTGATCAGCAAAATAGTTTGTTTCAGTCAAAATTATCAGGCTATTTAAATGATGGTGCTGATTTTGTGGAATTCACCAGTCAGGCGATGGCGTTGTTGAAATCAGAACTGGATAAGTCCAATCTATCAACGGGTGGGTTTATTATTTTTCTACACTACACGGTCTCTATGACAGAGTTTTTCATGGCATTAATGATTAATAACTCTGAAGGCATGAAAGTAGATGACCAAATGAATTTGGATCACACTCGATATCTGGATATTGGTAAACTTCATCTGGCATGCCGCATTAATTTGTCTGAATGGGCGTTGAATCAGCAATCTGACCGTTATATTTCTTTTGTTAAAGGCAAAAGTCCTCAAAAGATATCTGATTATTTTAGAAATTTTATTGGTATTGAAGAAAATGACTATAATCCCAAAGCAGATAATGACAATTTGGTCGATGCTTTAGATAATTATTCTAGTCAGTCTGAGTTGTCGATTGAAGAAATGCAGGAGAATAAGAAAAAAGCTTATCAATATTGCCAGCAACAGGCAAAAGATGGCAATTTAATTGAGTTGAATGAATTGTCATCAGCCATAAATGAAGCCTCGCCCAAAGATTTTTCAGATTATATTAAAGCAGAACCTTATTCCATAGAACAACAACTTTTGCCTGATCGAAAAAGTCTGAGGCAAATTTTACGCTACAATGGGTTTTCTCCAGGCATGAGGATTTCTTTCGATAAGGCCTTGTTGGGATATTCAGTTTTCTATGATAAAAATACAGATACACTGACAATCAAAGGAATTCCAGATAATTTAAGAGACCAGCTGACTTAATCATGTCTATTGATATCGAAAAATATTTAGAAAAAAGATTGGGAATGCCTCATGCCAGGAAAAGGTTATTGGTCGAACAAGAATTTGAGCATAACATTTGTGGTCCAGCGAGTGGTTTTTGCCATCTTGAAAATTGGTATTCCTTTCATTCGATTGTAAAAAATACCTTACGCTTATTTGGTTTATACCAACGAGGTGTGCGTAATACGCTTAAAACTCAGGTCAAACATGAGTATTACTCATTTCAGAATTTACCAGAGGAATTCAACGGTTACACTATATTACAATTGAGTGATTTACACATTGATATGGCAGATGAAACACGGGATAAAATTATCGAACTGGTTGAAAATTTAGATTATGATCTTTGTGTATTTACTGGAGATTATCGAAAAAATACCTACGGAGATATAGAAAAAACATTGTTTGGAATGAAAGCCGTCAGTGTTGTGTTAAAACAGCCTATGTATGCCATTTTGGGTAATCATGACAGTATTCGTATGGTGCCAGAATTAGAATCCATGGGGATGCGTTTTCTCATTAATGAATCGGTAGAAATTAAAAAAAATAACAGTTCTTTTTATCTTGCAGGTGTTGATGATGCCCATTATTTTAAAGCCGACAACATTGATAAGGCCGTTAGCAGTATACCTGTTGATGCATTTACATTGCTCTTGTCTCACACGCCTGAAATGTATCAAAAAGCAGAAGATTATCCAATTGATCTATTTCTATGTGGGCATACTCATGGTGGGCAGATATGTCTTCCTGGCAGAATACCGTTAACCTGGGATGCTGATTGCCCAAGACGTTATGCCAAAGGACGGTGGCAACATAAGCACATGGCAGGTTATACATCATCAGGTGCTGGAACGTCGATTGTCAATGTGCGTTTTAATTGTCCTGGTGAAGTGACGTTGCATCATTTGGGGATGTGTAAGGCAACCCACAATAAATAAGGGGAGGCGAAATAAATAAATGTCCAAATTGCGCAGGATTTTTGTTCACCTTTGAGGCGAAAAAATAGGCGTATAGTCGAACTATACAACTATTTTTTCAACAAAAAAGGTGGACAAAAAAATTGCTATGCCCTTTGGGCACAAGCAAGTTGGATGTTTATTTATTGCGCATCCCCTAAACTACCCATATTGCGTGTTATTTAATAAGGTTTTTCTCTGATTCCTAACTTAAATAATATTCTTGATAACACAATACAGCTTACAAAAAAGATAAAAACAAGCCAGCTGATTTGATTCCAGTTGAGTGCCAATAAAGATTTGCAAGCCAATAATGGAAGCAATGATTCAAGCATTTGATCGACACCTAATGCCATGCTGCTGGATACCATCCCAAAGCGGCGTTTAAAAAAACTGGTGAGTAAATCTCCCAGCATTGAACCGCTACCTACCAGAAAGCCAATGGTCATTGAAAAGCCAAATAAAGGGGCAACTAATGTGGTTAATAGTATGGAGGCAATAACTCCTCGAATAGTTTTAGAAGGCCCCAGTATGCGTCGTTGATCAAAAAACTTAACGCCAAAATCCATTGGATAATTATATTTTTGGCCAATCAGTTTGTGTACGATAATGGGTGCACCATTGGCAAAAATAATTAGGATTAGGAGTAAAACCAGTTCCATGAAAAATTACATCTTGGAACTTATTTCTTCAAGTAAACCTTCTGAGGCGGCTTCTACCATATTCATGACTTTTTCAAAGCCTTGAGGTCCTCCGTAATAAGGATCGGGAACTTCCTGTTCTTTAAAGTCTGTCGCATAGTCTAAAAATAACTGAATTTTGTGACGATATTCAGCAGGGCAAATGGCTTCCATGTTGTGTAAATTGTCCCGATCCATTGCCATGACATAGTCAAATATTTCAAAATCCTTTTTTTCAACCCGTCTAGCACGTAAATCATTGATATTAATGCCACGATTTTGTGCTGTTTTTACGGCTCTTTTATCGGGAGATTCACCAACATGATAGGCGTGAGTGCCTGCTGAGTCAGTTTCAATGGTAATTCCATCTGGCTGTTGTTCAGCCAAATGGCGAAAGATACCATGAGCAGCGGGAGATCGGCAGATGTTGCCCATGCAAACAAAAAGGACTTTTACGGTTTTTTGATTATTCATATTTTAATTTCCATAGTTGTTCGATGACATTCATTATACGTTTGTTATTCAATTGCTTATGATTTATTTGTTGATTTGCAATCTGTTTGCATGTTACTTTTCCTAACCATTCAAGTTCATCTATGATCGTTATTATTCATTCAAGGCTTGTACCCGACATTGTACCCAGGTAGAAGCGAGAATACCAATGAATGAAAAAGATATTAAAGCCTTAAAGTGGAAAAACAATAATCAA
>JABHHM010000335.1 GCA_018671575.1 Methylococcales bacterium
AAAAAATCTATCTCAAAAATTTTGTTAAAATAATTATATGCACCTACTTAATTTTGACACTTAAATAATACTACAAAATATATCATTTATTAGAATTGCTATTAATAAATTATTAAAATTGAAAACCTTTCAAATCGACAGGTTTTCCTACAACCCATAAAAAAGCCAGATCAACAGATCTGGCCTCATTAGATTTGTAACAAATGATTGTTACATTCTGTTTTCTTGAACTCGACTCACCTTTTTCATGCGACTTTTATATTCATTGGTCACATCATTGGCTTTTTGAGTTGAATCAATCACAATCGGCTTAATCATGACCAATAACTCAGTCCTTTCATCACCATTATCAACACTCTTAAATAGATGACCAAGCCACGGAATATCTTTTAGAAAAGGTACTCCTGTATTATCTTTAGAAGTCTTATCTTTAATCATACCGCCCAATACCACCGTCTGACCTGATTGTACGGCAACATTGGTTTCCACTTTACGTTGTGTAATTTTTGGTGAATCAATACCTGAAGTATTATTTGCAACCACATCACTCACTTCCTGAGAAACTTCCATAGTCACAAGCCCGCCACTATTCACTCTAGGAGTAACACTTAAAATCACACCTGCTTTTTTGTATTGAATACTATTAACAATTGCTGGAGATGTGGAAGAATCTGTTGTTGAGCCCGTGGTTGATTGCTGTTGTTGGGTCAACACAGGAACTTCATCACCCACTTCAATTTTGGCAGATTGGTTGTTTAAAACCATAATTGACGGACTGGATAAAACCTTAACATTGGTTTTAGTCGCCAGCGCTTCAATTAAACCTCTGGCTGATCCTGACTTTTCCAGCGTATAAGTAAAACCAATACCATTGTTAGTTGCCAGATAACTGCCTTTAACTAAATCATTAAAACGCCCATGTACATTTTTGAAACTCATTTCAAGGCCATATTTCAAAGCATCATTCAACACAACTTCTGCAATGGTCACTTCAACCAAAACTTGTAGCGGTGTAATATCCAACTTACTCAAGGCATCTGTCACCAATCGATAACCTTTGGGGTCAGCCATGATCAATAACGCATTATTAACCTCGTCAGCAATGACTTTAATGGAATCGGTAGAGCCATAAGCAATGCCTTCTCCTTGATTCGATCTCACTGAAACCGACTTCTTAGAACTGTTAATTTCGACGGTCTTTTTACCTGGTGCAATTCTCGCTTTGGTTTCACGGTTTGATTTATTACCCCCTAAAAATCCGTTCAATAATTCTGCCAAAGTAGCGGCTTTGCCATTTTGCACATAATAGACATACAAGCGCTGACCTGCATCATTTTGAGCCTGATCCAGTCGTTTTACCCATTTTTGAATTTGTTTAAGATAGGCCGCTTGTGGAGACATCACCAAAATTGAATTCAAACGTTCAACAGGAATTAAACGAATCATGCCTGAAATTGGACTTTTATCACCAATAATTAGCTCTTCCAATTCTTTTGCCACAGTTTTAGCATCTGTCGTCTCAACGGGAAACATCGCCACTGACATGCCTGCCAACCAGTCTACATCAAAAATTTCGACTGTTTCAGAAATACGATTAAGTTCAGGCCCTGTTCCAGAAGCGATTAATAAATTTTGTCCTTCGATGGCTTTCAAACTTTGTTCATCAGGCAACAAGGGGGCAATGATTTTACTCATTTCACTGGCCGCAATATATCTCAATGGAAAGACTCGAGAACCGAAGCCAGAACTGGATTGGCGTTTATTGGCTAAACGCGGAACTAGGGTTGAACGAGAGGCCAGTTTGGCTGGTATTGCTTTGAAATATCCACCGTCTCTGACCAACACTACACCATTAATTCTAAGCACTGTTTCCAACATCGGCAAAACACTGGACTTAGGTATTTCACTTTGTGTTTTAACGGTGACAGTACCTTTCACATTGGCATCAATGGTATAATTTTCATTTAAGATATCACCCAAAATTGCTTTAATAACCGCACGAATATCAGAATCTTCAAAATTTAAAACCACATCACCTTTGGTTGAACGTTTTTTATTCGAGGAAGCCGCTCTTTTATTGATAAAGTTCCCTGTTCCCTGATAAATCCCTCCAGTAAAAGTCTTTGACATGACTTGTTGAGTATTTTCCTGAGGAATATTTTCTGACTGACTGGCCAACTTTTCTGTGGTCACTGTTTTTTCTTCTAACACAGAACCTATTGGACTTGAAGATTGTTGAATTGATTGCGTACTACACCCAGCCAATAAACTGGCCAATAAAATAGCTAATGGATTTAATTTGTTCATCCGTCCCCCAAACATAATTTTTTATTTTAATTTTTTTATTACATATACCTATTTTAAAGATAGCAGGTAATGCCTAACTTTATTAAAAGTTGTAATTATTTTTTTAATTATTTTTTTAATAAATTCAATGATATTCCTAAAAACAAATGATTTTAATCGCTATCTATAAAAACCAAGAATTTGTGCTATATATAATATGATTAAAGGTAGAATAGTTTTATTCGTATCATCTTATTATTTCAAACTTTTGCAGGTTCAAATCATGCCACCGAGTAAAAGCACAAAGACTCAATCCCCCGTCTATATTATTGATGGAAGTCGAACACCTTTCCTGAAAGCAGCAGGTAAACCAGGAGCATTTAAAGCCATTGATTTGGCATTGGGTGCTGGCAAACCGTTGCTGGCAAGGCAGTCATTCTCTGCTGATCAAATTGATGAAGTCATATTGGGCTGCGTAATGCCAGGTCCCGAAGAAGCCAACATTGGTCGATTATTGGCGTTGAGATTAGGCTGCGGAGAACAAGTAACGGGCTGGACAGTGCAACGCAATTGTGCGTCTGGAATGCAAGCACTTGATTGTGCCGCCACTCAAATAATCACAGGTCGAGCAGATTTGGTTGTGGCTGGAGGCACTGAAGCCATGAGCCATGCCCCTTTATTATTCAACGACAAAATGGTTTTGTGGTTTGCCAAATTATTTCAAGCCCGATCATTGAGTGCAAAAATTCAAATTTTCAGCCAGTTAAGAGGATTTCATTTAAAACCAGTCATCGCTTTGTTAAAAGGACTAACCGACCCAACAGTGGGTTTATCCATGGGACAAACGGCTGAAAACATCGCCAATCGTTTCAATATTAACCGACAAATGATGGACCAATATGCCATGCAAAGTCATCAAAGATTGGCATTGGCACAAGACAATCACAGACTGGATGAAATCGAGGCATTATACGACCATCAAGGCAACGTTTATCAAAAAGACACAGGCTTAAGAAGAGATTCCTCGGTTGAAAAACTGGCAAAATTAAAACCTTATTTCGATCGTAAAGTCGGCATGGTCACCGCTGGAAATAGCGCTCAAATTACCGATGGAGCTTGCCTCTTATTATTGGCATCTGAATCTGCCGTTAAAAAATATAAATTAACGCCCATTGGAAAAATTGCAGACACTCAATGGTCTGGCTTGTCACCCGCTCAAATGGGATTAGGCCCTGCCCATGCCATGTCACCTATTTTGCAACGAAAACGTTTAAAATTGGATAAAATTGATTACTGGGAAATTAATGAGGCATTTGCTGCTCAAGTTTTGGCTTGTCTTGAAGCATGGAAAGACCCTAAATATTGTCAAACCGAATTAAACCGTCGCCAGATCATTGGTGAAATTGACCCAGAAAAATTAAATATTGACGGGGGTGGCGTTAGTTTAGGACACCCTGTTGGTGCCAGTGGTGCACGTATTGTTCTGCATTTATTAAAGACTTTACAGCGCACCAATTCCAAACGAGGCATCGCCAGCTTATGCATTGGCGGTGGTCAAGGTGGCGCAATGTTAATTGAAAACGTAGGTTAATCACCGTTCCCCAGCTTTCTTTGCAGGTATTAAAGACATGACAGACTCATTAAAAAACTGGCACATTGAACAAGATGAAAATCAAATCATATGGCTAACCATTGATAAGGCCGATAGCGGAACCAATGTTTTATCCAGCGAAGTTTTAGAAGAACTCGACAGCGCATTGGTCACCATTGCCTCTCGCCATCCTAAAGCACTGGTTCTTGCATCAGCAAAAGACAACGGCTTTATTGCAGGAGCGGATGTCACAGAATTTGCTCAAATCAATGATTCATCCCAAGCAGAACAATTCATCAAAAAAGCCCATTCAATTTTCTTTCGCCTAGAAAACATGAACATGCCGACAGTCTGTATGATCAAAGGTTTTTGCTTAGGGGGTGGCCTCGAACTGGCATTGTGTTGTGATTATCGAGTTTGTAGCGATGACATCACGACTAAACTAGGTTTTCCTGAGGTTAAACTGGGTATTTTCCCTGGATTTGGTGGCTCTGTTCGCAGTGTCAATTTGATTGGCTCATTGCCCGCATTAAATATGATGTTAACAGGCCGAGCCATGAGCGCTCGGTTTGCCAAAAAAACAGGCTTAATTGACAATGTTGTGCCACAACGTCATTTAAAAAGAGCCGCCATTCAGCTAATTGAAACCCGTCCAGCAAAAAGCCAGCCAAGCTTTATCCATAAAATGGCAACTTTTGGCTTAGTTCGTCCTTTGATAGCACACTTCATGAAAAAAATGGTCTCGGGGAAAGCCCACAAAAAACAATATCCAGCCCCTTTTGTATTGATAGATCATTGGAAAAAATATGCTGACATGCCGACCGAAATGTATTTGAATGAAGCTCGGTCAGTGGCACAATTAATCACGGGCAGCACCTCAAAAAACTTAGTTCGAGTTTATTTATTACAGGAACAATTGAAAACACTGGGCAATAAAAAAGATTTTACACCGCGCCATGTTCACGTCATTGGTGCGGGTATCATGGGTGGAGATATCGCCATTTGGTGTGCCTTAAAAGGTTTTCAAGTAACTTTGCAAGATCAACGAGCAGAAGCCATTGGCCCCGTCATAAAAAGAGCTCATACACTGTATAAAAAGAAATTAAAATCCACAGCACTGATTAATGAAGCCATGGATCGACTGCAACCAGACACTCATGGTACAGGCGTAAAACGAGCCGATGTTGTAATTGAAGCCATTTTTGAAAATATCGAGGTCAAACAAAATCTTTATCGAGAAATAGAGCCATTGCTTAAAAAAGGAGCATTATTGGCAACCAACACCTCAAGTATTCCACTGGAAACATTGGGTGAGGCCTTAAAACAACCTGACCGTTTGGTGGGTTTACATTTTTTTAATCCCGTTTCATTCATGCAATTGGTTGAAGTGGTTAAAACCGAAAACACCTCCCCCACTACCTTGAAAAAAGCCTTTGCCTTTAGCAGACACATTGACCGTTTACCATTACCCGTTAAAAGCAGTCCTGGTTTTTTGGTGAATCGTGTTTTAATGCCTTATTTGATGGAAGCGGTTGTTTTAGAATCTGAAGGAGTGCCTGGCGTATTGATTGACAAAGCAGCTAAAAAATTCGGTATGCCGATGGGACCGATTGAGTTGGCTGATATTGTCGGACTGGACATTTGCTTGTCTGTTGGCAAAATACTGGCACAAACTCGTGATGACATTAAAATTCCAGGCCGTATTCAACAATTGGTTGATTCAGGCCATTTAGGCAAAAAAACAGGTCGGGGATTTTATGCCCACTACAAAGGCAGAACCATCAAACCTGAAATACCCACTGGATTTCATGAACCTGCTGACCTGGCTGGTCGACTGGTACTTCGTTTATTGAATGAATGCGTTGCCTGTATTCGAGATGAAGTGGTTGAGACGACTGACTTTTTAGATGCAGGCATTGTTTATGGAACAGGTTTTGCTCCTTTTAGGGGGGGACCAGTACAACATATCAAAAACAGTGGCGTAGAAAAACAGTTTAAAGCATTGAGTGATCTTGAAATTCGTCATGGCAAACGTTTTATCGCTGATGATGGCTGGCAACCCTTGTTAAATAATAAAATATCATGAGGCAATTAACTTGTGACACCATTGCCACAACGGATGCCGTTTCATTGTCAGGTTTATTTGTAGAAAGAGTCAAGAGAACACCTGATGCAATAGCCTATAAACAATTTGAAACCCTCAATAATCAATGGCAAAGCTATAGTTGGAAAAACATTTCAGACAAAGTTGACCAATGGGCTTATCAGCTACAACAAGAATCCTTACAAGCAGGTGATCGTGTTGCGATGATGATGAGCAACTCGATTCATTGGGTTATTTTTGATCAAGCCGCACTGAAAGTGGGATTGGTCACCGTTCCACTATATACCAATGACCGACCTGATAATGTTGCTTTTATACTGGCAGATGCCGATGTCAAATTATTGATGATTGACGGCTCTGCACAATGGAATGAATTAAAAACGGTACAGAATAAATTTGCCAGTTTACAACGAATAATCACTTGCCATTCTTGTGATGGTGCCAACAATGACTTGCTAGTCGAATTAGACAGCTGGATTAAAACCGATGGACAACCACAACCCGTATCAATTAACCCCAAGCAATTGGCTTCCATTGTTTACACTTCGGGAACCACTGGCAAACCCAAAGGCGTGATGCTCAGTCACCTCAATATGCTGTCGAATGCAGAAAAAGGTCTGGCGGCTATCACCATTTATCAACAAGATGTTTTGCTCTCCTTTTTACCTTTATCACACACATTAGAACGAACCATTGGCTATTATCTCTCAATTATGTCTGGTTCTACAGTTGTTTACTCACGCTCAATTCCCTTATTAGGCGAAGACTTGCTCACTATCAAACCGACTATTTTGGTCTCCGTCCCACGAATATTTGAACGGGTTTACGGTAAAATACAGGCGGGTTTAGAACAAAAATCAGCATTTGCCCAAACA
>JABHHM010000088.1 GCA_018671575.1 Methylococcales bacterium
CGTGAACCTGATCCCGAATTGCCTAGGAGGCTGTCCGAGAATGCAAACTTTTAAAAATTAACCACAATATACAGTGTATTATCAAGTAATAAAACGCAATATGTTGCGGTGTAAATTTCACAAACTCTATTTTCGGACAGCCTCCTAGTAATCTAGTTCTTTAACAGCTTTTTCCAAATTGGCTTGCTGATCGGGGATTTCTTCAAGAAAGGTTTCAATCATTAATATCAGTAAATCTTCCATGTTTTGCGCTCTTTGTAGCGCATCGTCCTGATCCCATACGATGGGTTTTTCTTCCGTCAGAGGGGGAGGGGTGTCAGTGTTATTTTTATTGACTGACTCAGTGATCGCTGTATCGTCAGTTGACATTATGTCTATCGTAGGCAACCAGCGGTGTAATGTTTCTAATAATAGATCACTATCCACTGGTTTTGTCATATAGTCATTCATTCCAGCGTCTAAGCATAATTGGCGGTCACCTGTCATGGCGTGGGCTGTCATGGCGATAATAGGCGTGTTTTTGTGTTGTTCACCTGCTTTGCCTGCACGAATTTGTCGGGTGGCTTCATAACCATCCATTTTAGGCATTTGGCAATCCATTAAAATTAAGTCATAAGGCTTGTCATGCTGATGTTGCTGTAATAGTTTCAGTGCATCAAGTCCATCTTCTGCTAGATCAGATTCCAGTTGGTTGAAATTTAAAATACCTTGAACCACCAGTTGGTTAACATGGTTATCTTCAACAATTAAAATACGTGAAGATTTTGATAATTGATTGTTTTTATTTTGGCTTGAAGATGCTTCTGTTTGGTTTAGTGTTTGTAGGTAGTCATGTGTTATCAGTGGTTTGGCTTGATGCATAATTTCGCCATCACTGATGATAACTCTCAATGCATTCAATAAATCTGATGCCGTGGTTGGTTTGTGAAAAAAGGCAGAAAAACCATGGTCAGCATAATATTGATTGTTCTCATCGTTATTGATCGACGTCATCATGATCAGTTTCACTGGTTTGAAATGGGCATCAGCTTGAAGTTGTTGAGCTAATTGCATGCCGTCCATTTCGGGCATTTGCATGTCAACGATGGCGATGTCATAAAGTAATGAAGGAGATTCTTTAAGGTTTTGTTCGCACTGTTGTAATGCGATGTGACCACTTTCTGCTTCTTCAATCGTTGCTCCCCATTGTTCTAATTGACCTCGTAATACCATTCGATTGGTTTGGTTGTCGTCAACAATGAGTATTCTAAGTTGGCTGATGTCAATTTCTGGAATACTTAATGATGATGGTTGCTGATTACGTTGTAACAATAGATGAAAGCTAAAGCAACTGCCTTCACCTAATTTGCTGCTGACATTGATTGTACCTCCCATGAGGCGACATAATTTTTTTGCAATGGCAAGTCCTAGTCCAGTGCCGCCATAATGACGAGTGACAGAAGAATCTGCCTGAGTAAAGGATTCAAATAAATGTTCAATTTGTTCATCGGCAATACCAATGCCTGTATCTCTAACTTGGCAATTCAACTGCCATTGAGTCAGGTTTATAGGTTCTAGTTCAACTTGTACTATGATTTCTCCCTGTTGGGTGAATTTAATGGCGTTGCTGACCAGGTTGGTTAAAATTTGTCTTAATCGACTGGGGTCGCCATTGACTGTTGCGCACTCAATACCTCGTGTGTCCAATATCAATTCAAGGTTTTTGTTGTGTGCTTGATAAGCCATGGTTTCTGCAAATTCACCCAACAATGAGCATAAATTAAAATCAACAAATTCTAGGTCAATTTTGTCGGCTTCAATTTTTGAAAAATCCAAAATGTCATTGATAATTGTGAGCAGGGATCGTGCGCTGTTTTGAGTTATATTGATACGAAATAGTTGGTCATCATCTAGTTTTGTTTGTTTTAACAAGCCCAGCATACCTAAAACACCATTCATGGGGGTTCTGATTTCATGACTCATGCTGGCCAGAAACTCACTTTTGATTCGTGCGGCAACTTCAGCGGCATTTTTAGCATCAATGAGGCGCTGTTCAGTTTCTTTTCTGATGCTGATGTCTCGAAGGCTGGCGGTAAAAATAGGGTTGCCTGAGCTGGTAGATTCAGTCACCGTCATTTCAATGGGGATTAATGCCCCATCTTTTTTTAGACCTTCTACTTCTATGGTTTGGTCAATAATATTATTGTTGCCTTGCTGTAAGTAACGCTTCATCCCATCATTATGGGCTTGGTGGGAGTTTGTTGGCATTAATAGCGTGATTTTTTGCCCGATAACTTCGTATTTATTGTAACCAAAAATATGACAGGCTGATGGGTTGATTGACATGATGATGCTGTCATTATCAATGCTGATAATACCATCTGCTACAGAATTAAATAACGTCGTCAGGTTGGCTTCACTTTCTGCCAAAATGCCTTCGGTTAATTTAATGCGAGTGATGTCTGTTCCCACCTCTATGTATTGCTCAGGTTTGCCGTTTTCACCCAGTAAGGCGGATATGGTAGTATCTATCCAGTAATAATGTCCAAATTTGGCTCTATTACAGATTTCACCATGCCAAGTTTTTCCGCTATTAATTTGTTGATACATTTGTTCAAAAAATGCATTGTTATGTTGGTCGGAACTTAAAATACGATGGTTTTGGCCAATTAATTCTTCTTCCATATAGCTGGATATGGCGCAGAATTTTTGATTAACATAAGTAATTATTCCATTTATATCCGTGATGGAGACAATGGCATGTTGGTCCAAAATGAGTTTTTGTTCATTCAGTTGGCTGAGACTTCTTTCGGTTTGACGAGAATGTATGTTGAGCTCATCTTCATGGGTTTGAATGGCATTTAGCATGAGATTGAATACTTTTGAGAGTTGTCCTATTTCATTGTTAGAATGAAAGTCAATTTGTTGGTGAATATCGCCTGATGCAACTTTAAGACTGATTTCAGTTAAATTTATGATGGGCGAAGTAATGCGTTGTGCAATCAGGCTTGCCAGCATCGTAACAATGATGAGGGTGAATAGAATGATGGTGATGATGACGTTGTTAATTTGTTGATATTGAAAAAAAATAATGACCGACAAAGGAATTAAAGAGATCAATAAAAACCACAGTGTTAACTGGAATTTCAACGTCAAATATCGAGGGATATTTTGTTGCTTATGCATAAAAAGCCTGTTTTGAAAATATTTAGGGACGATTCAAAAATAAGTTTTACAATTTGTGAAGAAATTTTGTTTTTCCGATATTTGAAATTTAAGAATATCGAATGCTATTTTTTAGTTCCATCACAAATGTACGGAGACCAAATTAAATTATAGAAAATATTTACTTTTTGAATAGGTATTAATTCAATATATACTATATATGTAATTAGAAAACTATTTTAAAGTGCATAAAGGCATCCAAATATGAATGAATCAAAACAGGCAAAACTATTAATTGTTGATGACATGAAAATCAACGTTACGTTATTGCAACGGGTGTTGAGTGTTGACTATCAGGTTTTTATTGCCACCAGTGGTGTGGCAGCATTAGAAGTTGCTGAAACCAATCTGCCAGACCTGATCTTACTGGATATTTTGATGCCAGGTATGGATGGCTATCAGGTTTTTAAAGCCTTGAAAGAAAATGAGAAGACTCAGGATATTCCTGTTATTTTTATTACTTCGTTAGATGAAGATCATGATGAAACCGCTGGGTTACAAATGGGTGCCATTGATTATATTACCAAACCATTTAATGTGTTGGTGGTGAAAAATCGTATTCACAGCCATTTGGAGCGGTTAAACAATCAGGATAAATTAAGACAATTGGTGGATGCCAAGCAACAGCAATTGATCCATTCTGAAAAGTTATCATCACTGGGAACTTTGATGGCTGGTATTATTCATGAAATCAACAACCCAATGACCTATGTGTCAGGAAATTTGAAGTTTTTGCAGCGATATTTCAGGGGTATTAACGCATTTCATCAAGGTTGTGAGAAACTCATTACAGAAACCGCCGAAAAGCTGGGGTCAGATGTTGCTGGTGGTTTATTAGAACAATTTAAAACACTGGATAAAGAAACCGTTAAATCAGGAAAATTATTGGTTGATTGTGAAGAAACGCTGGAAGATTGTCTTGAAGGTACGGATAGGATTTCTAATATCATTAAAAATCTTAAGTTTTTTTCACATCAGTCAGATGATCAAAAAGAAATTTGTGATGTTAATGAATGCATCGATATGTCGATTAAATTAGCCAATAATGAATTAAAATATAAGGTTAAGTTACATAAGAATTATGCTGAAATACCTAAGGTAAAAGCTTCTTCATTACAGCTGAGCCAAGTCTTTATTAATTTAATGGTGAATGCTGCTCATGCGATAGACAAGCAAGGTGATATCAACCTAACGACCTGTTTTCAAAATGGCTCAGTTATTATAACCATTGCAGACAATGGCAGTGGAATTGCTGAAGATAAGCTGAAGAAAATATTTGAGCCATTTTTCACCACCAAAGAAGCAGGGGTTGGAACAGGTTTGGGTTTGAGTATTTGTCATGACATCATTGAGATGCATCACGGCTCGATCACGGTTGAGAGTCAAGTTGATGTTGGTACAACATTTACCATTAAAATTCCTGCTGAGGAGATTGATTAGTATGGAAGCCTGCATACAATTGAATGACTTAGAAAGTGACCTGTTGGGTGAATTATTTAATATTGCTGTGGGTAAAGCGGCCTCATCATTAAGTCTCATGTTGCATCAAACCATCGACTTATCAGTGCCAGAAGTTGATTTTGTCAGTACCACTGTATTGAGTGAATATCTTGCCGAGCATGGTGAACTTTGTAGTGTTAGTCAGCAGATGGATGGGCCTTTTTCTGCTAATACCATGTTGCTGTTTCCTGAGAAAAGCAGTTTAAATATGGTTCGATTAATGCTTGGTTCGGGGATATCTGATGAGCTGATTTATCAAATGCATGCAGAGGCATTGATGGAAATTAGTAATATTGTTCTCAATGCTTGTATTGGCGCTTTTGCGGAAGCGTTGTCTGAAAGTTTCACGGTTGATATCCCTTGTTTTAGGCAAGCTCGGGGAGAAGATTTGTTTCCTGATGAATACAATACATTAAATAATGTTTTATTTATTCGAATTAATTTGAGTCTCAGTGATACGAAAGAAAAGGGCTATATTGTATTTCTATTTGGCGCAGGTTCATTTGAGAGTCTACATCATTCATTAGCAAAGATTTTGCAACAATATAAGTAAGTTAGCATAAGGGGATGCAAAATAAATAAACGCCCAACTTGCTTGTATTTTTGTTCGCCTTTTTTACGCCTCAAAGGCGAATAAAAATCCTGCGCAATTTGGACATTTATTTATTTCGCTTCCCCTAATTATTTTAACAAAATTAGTATACAAGGAACGGGAAGTTATTTCGTGCTTGTTCCTTACCTTAGAATTCAATAATTACTGTTCCTAATTTCAAGGAGTTGAACAAAAAAATGTCAAGTGTAAAAACAGTTTGTATTGTCGATGATAGTCGAGTTGCACGAATGATGATAAAGGCAATGATCAAAGATAAACAGCCAGGTTGGGAAATTAAAGAAGCGGGTGCTGCGGACGAATTAGTCTCTGCAATTGATGGTGAATCAGTTGATTATTTTTCTGTCGATATGAATATGCCAGGTATGAATGGTATAGAACTCATAGAGAAAATAAAACCAGATCGACCTAACGCAAGATTTGCCTTATTGACGGCTAATATACAAGAAAGCGTGAAAATCGATGTAGAAAAACTGGGTGCTAAATGTATCCATAAACCAATTACAGAAGACAGTGTCGGTAAAATGCTGGATTATTTTAATGGATAATCGTGTTTTTCTATCTGAGCTGGAAGAAGATTTTTTGGGCGAGTTGTTTAACATGGGGGTGGGTAAATCTGCCAATGCTTTGAGTCAAATGTTGGGACAAACCATTGAAATGACTGTGCCTGATATTGAAGTTTTGCCCATACATGACTTTAATCTGCAACAAAGTCAATATTTTCCATTGTGTTGTGTCAGCCAACAAGTTTCAGGGGCATTTGATGCAGTTTCTATGCTGGTGTTTCCTCACAACACAAGTCTCAATGTGGTTGCTATGATGATGGGTGAACAGTTGCCTGCTGAAGCATTGATTGAATTGCAAGAAGAAGCCATGAGTGAGATGGGTAATGTGGTTTTGAATGCCTGTATGGGCGATATTTCTAATGTCATTGGTGACAGTATATTTTTGGAATTACCAACGTATCGTTTAGCGATTTCTGATTTACTGATTGATGAACATGAGGCTAAGGGGGATGTGGTGATTCACATGAACATCAAATTGATCATTTCTTCATCAAAAGAAAGCGGTTCATTATTATTAATTTTAGATCCTCGGGCTTTACCAAAATTAAAAGTAGTGTTAAATAATTATATCAACGCCTATTCGTGATGTTTCATTAATGACTTCAAAGGCTATTCATATGAATCAACAGTTTACTTCATCTGTAATCGAACAAATTAATATCGGTTTGATTGGTGTTGATCAGAATGGTCAAATTATCTTGTGGAATCAATGGCTGGAAAAATATTCACATTTTACCGCTGATGATGCCATTAATCAGCGTTTACTCAGTATTTTTCCAGAACTAAAAAACAGTCGTATCATGATGGCCGTCAATGATGTGATTAACAAAGGTTTTCCTGCAGTTATTTCAAATGTCTTTAACCGACAGCCTTTACCATTGTTTTCCAATTCATCCAGTACCGATCGTCTGTATATTTCTATTAATATGATACCTGTAAAAATGCAGGATCAATCTTGCTGTATTATTCAAATTAATGATTTGACGGCTTCGGTCAAACGGGAAAATGTTTTAGAGCAACAAGTTGAAGAACGTAAAAAAGCTGAAGCCGTGATGGAAATTGCCAAGCAAAAGGCGGAAGAGAGTAATCGGGCAAAAAGTGACTTTCTTGCGACCATGAGCCATGAAATACGCACGCCAATGAACGGAGTATTGTCTGCTACAGGGTTATTAATGGATGACCATTGTTTAAGTCGTGAGCAATATAAATTGATTGAAGTGGCTAATCAGTCGGGTCAAAATTTAATGTCTATCATTAATGATATTCTGGATTTTTCTAAAATAGAATCAGGAAAAATGACGCTGGAAGCAATAAATTTTAACCTTCATAAGACGATATTAGATGCCATTGATCTGATGCGACCCAAACTTGAGCGCAGACCCGTTTCTTTAGAGATTGATTACTCAGTAGATTGTCCAGAGTTTTTTTTTGCAGATGAAGGACGAATTCGTCAGGTTATCTTAAATTTATTATCCAATGCTGTAAAATTTACCACCGAGGGATTTGTTAGGGTGAGTGTTCGCAGTGAGGGTCATCATGATAATGAAGAATGTATTGTTATTTCTGTTAGAGACAGTGGTATAGGAATGACTAAAGAGCAGCAAAGTAAGTTGTTTCAGGCATTTACTCAGGCTGATAGTTCAACCACTCGACGTTTTGGTGGGACTGGTTTGGGATTGGCAATATGCAAGCGAATTATTGAATTATGTCAAGGCGATATTCAAATTGACAGTGTGATAGATGAAGGGTCTGATATTTGGTTTAAATTGAACTTACCTGTTACAGCAGTGAATCAGAATCATCCCACGGCATCAATTGAGAAAAAAAGTGTTTTAGTGCTCGATGAAGAATTGAGCAATGCTGCAACATTACAAAAGAAACTCAGCGAATTGGGGATGCGTGTTTTTCGAGTTTCAACGATTAAAGATGCCATACAGTTTTTCAGTAAAGACAGGCCTTCAATACACTTAATTATTGCTGACTTTGTAAAGCCAGAGGTTTCTGCTGAAAAGTTTATAAAATCTATCCGAGCAGAAACTGCATTGAAAGATTTGCCTTTAATTATTTTAACATCAGTGATGATGCCTGGTGATATTGAAAAATTCCAATCATTGGGGTATATGGCTTATCTAACAAAAATAGAATATCAAAGTATTTTAGAGCGAGTTGTTAGTATTGTTATGGGCTATGCCGAACAAGGTGAAATACCCAATGAAATTATAAATTATTTGAGTTTGACGGGAGCTGAAATTCCTCGTTTAACAAAACCAATTGACTTGACGGGTAAAGTATTATTGGTTGATGATTTAAAAGTTAATCGTATGTTAGCTGGATGTATTTTGAAAAAAATAGGTTTTGATGTGGATGAAGCGGGGAATGGCGAGGAAGCTGTGGAAAAATGGAGAAATAATAAATATAATCTGATTTTAATGGATTGTCAGATGCCGATCATGGATGGTTATGATGCGACAAAAATGATTCGTTTGTTAGAGCATACTGAAAAACGTTCACCAGCAATACCTGTTATCGCCCTGACAGCCAATGCCTTTGAAGAAGATAAACAAAAATGTTTACTGGCAGGGATGAATGATGTAGTGACCAAACCGATTGAAATGGATCAATTGGTTAAAACAATTAAGCATTTTTTAACATGATATCGATGAAATCAATTTTAATTATTTTAAGTTTTTATAGTTGTAGCCTGTTTGCACAACCTGCCATCATCAGTCATCGGGATATTTTTACACCTGTAGTGGCAACTAATGGTATGGTGGTGACAGCCAGTCCATTGGCGTCAAAAGCAGGTGTGGAAGTGCTTAAAAAGGGGGGGAATGCAGTTGATGCAGCCGTGACTGTTGGTTTGGTGATGGCCGTAACTTATCCACGGGCTGGCAATATTGGTGGAGGTGGCTTTATGTTGATTGACTCTGTTAAATCAGCAGGAGTGGTTTCTATTGATTACCGTGAAAAAGCACCAGAAAAATCATTTCGTGATATGTTTTTAGATCAATCAGGCAATCCTGACTATCGGTTAAGCCAATTTAGTCACCGTTCTGTTGGCGTACCTGGAACATTGGCAGGCTTTGCTTTGGCATTAGAGAAATATGGCACCATTTCGTTGGCAGAAGCCCTTAAGCCCGCTATAAAACTAGCAGAAGAAGGTTTTGTTGTCTCAGTCGATTTTTTTAAAGATATACAACGTCGAGCCAAAAGACTTAAATCATGGCCTGCTACCCAAGCTGTTTTTTTTAAAAAAGGGGGCGGTCTTTATCAAGTCGGCGAAAGATTTTTTCAAAAAGATTTAGCGAATACTTTAAGGCAGGTTGCTAAACAAGGAATTAGTGCATTTTATCAGGGGAAAATTGCTGATTTACTGGTTAAAGACATGCAAGCAAATCAAGGCTTAATGACTAAAACAGATTTGCAAAAATATAAAGCTGTTTTGCGTAAACCCATTCAGGGAAAATATCGAGGTTATGATGTTTATTCTATGGCTCCGCCGAGTTCAGGGGGTATTCATATTGTTCAAATGTTGAATATGTTAGAAGCTTATAATTTGAATGAATTGGGGCATAATTCAGCGGCTACCATTCATTTGCTGACCGAGGTGATGAAGCGTGCTTATGCGGATCGTTCTAAACATTTAGGAGATCCTGATTTTTCAACGGTAGAGGATCAATGGTTAACCTCAAAGGCATATGCAAAACAACTGGTCACATCAATAAATTCCGAAAAAATTACTCCCAGTGAACAAATATCCCCTAGTCTTGTACCTTCGTATGAAAGTGATCAAACAACCCATTTTTCAATTGTGGATAAAGAGGGTAGTGTGGTTTCAAATACCTATACTTTGAATTTCAGTTACGGTACAGGTCGAATTGCAAAAGGGACGGGTATTTTGCTCAATAATGAAATGGATGATTTTAGTATTAAACCTGGTGTGCCAAATGCTTATGGTTTGATTGGCGGTGCATTAAATGCCGTTGAACCCTATAAAAGAATGTTAAGCTCAATGTCCCCCACCATTGTTAAGAAAAATGGTCAGCCTGTTATTGTAACGGGGAGCCCTGGTGGTTCTAGGATTATCACCACAACATTACAAGTGATTTTAAATATTATTGATCATCGTATGAATTTGCAGGAAGCCGTAAATGCGGTTCGTATTCATCATCAATGGTTGCCTGATAAGTTGAGAATAGAAGAAGGATTGAGCTTGGATACGCTAAATGTATTAAAGTTGATGGGGTATAACCCCGTTAATAGTAACACCATGGGAGCGACCGCCAGCATTTTGATAGATTATCAAAAGAACTTAAAAATATTCCATGGAGCAAGTGATCCAAGACGATCTGGTTTGGCAGTGGGTTATTGATTTTAATGAGGTTGCCCTACATTAAGTAGGTGAGCATAATTATATTAACATTTTCACTCAATATTTTCTGCCCTTTGGTACTACTACTCTGACCGAATAGATCTCTATGCAATCAGAGCAAACACCAAAGGTCAAAAAATCTTGAGAGAAAATTTTATTAAGATAATTATGGTCACCTACTTATTTATTCACAATTAACATTAATTTTCACTATGAAGATCGTTGCCTCACAACTTCAAACAACGCAATACCCGCTGCGACTGAAACATTTAAACTTTCAACAACACCAAACATTGGAATACCCGCTATTGCATCACATTTTTCTCTTGTTAGTTTTCTTAGCCCAGAGCCTTCAGCTCCAACAACTAACGCCAAAGGACTTTTTAAATCAGTTTCATAAATCATATTATCAGAATGATCTGCAAGACCAATAACCCAAATACCCAGTTCTTTTAATTGTTTAATAATTCGGGCTAAATTTGTTACTTGAAAAACATTGATGGTTTCAGATGCACCACAAGACACTTTCCTTACCACTGATGTAATTCCAACTGATTTATCTTTTGGAATAATAACACATTGGACTCCAGCACTTTCTGCTGTTCGCAAACAAGCACCAAAATTACGTGGATCTTGTACACCATCTATAATGAGAAAAAAGGGTTGCTGCTCATTTTTTTCAATAAAATCAAATAATTCATTTTCTGTTTGAACTGATCGCGGTGTTATTTTTGCTAAAATCCCCTGATGATTCACATCATCAGACAGTAGATTATAATATTCATTCTTCTGGAGATGCTTAACCGTAACATTGCATTCCTTTGCACGATCGAGTAATGCAGAAAGTTTTTTATTCTGCGCCCCCTTCTCGACATAGATTTCAATGACATGTTTAGAATTGTAACGTAATGCAAAATCCACTGAATGGATTCCATAGATGATAGTTTGATCGCTTCCTTGCATAAAATAATAACCTGATGTGTTTGCATTTATGAATGTCAATAAATACGGATTATTCTGATATAGACCTTCGGTTCTTAAAATTATAACACCCTGATGGGCAAGTTTTTGTTGATAAATCAGCTATTTTTATTTGAGTTGATTTGGTTTTTTCGATTTTCTTTTTTTCTTATCGGATGGTTTTGCCTTTTTTTTGGGCCATGGACTTGAATTTGATTTATTTTTTCTAGATTTTTTGCGTTGATTGTATTCAATTAAAGCAAAATCTATTTTTTTCTCATCAATATTGACGGCAAGCACTTCAATAGTCACGACATCCGACAATCTAAAAGTTGTACTGCTGGATTGTCCAATCAAACGTTGGTGAATTGGATCAAAATTATAATAATCTTTAGGCAAGGCGGTGATATGAACAAAACCTTCAACAAAAATATCGTTTAATTGAATAAACAACCCAAATGATGCAACACCTGTAACAATGCCTTGATATTGCTCACCTATTCGATCCATCATATATTCACATTTCAACCAGGAAACAGCATCCCGAGTAGCATCATCCGCACGCCTCTCTGCTTGTGAACACAATTCAGCAATGTGATTCAATTCATCATTGTTATACGCATAGCTATCTGCTTTTTGCTTAGCAATGGCGTGTTTAATTCCTCGATGCACAATCAAATCTGGAAAACGCCTAATAGGCGAAGTAAAATGACAATAACTTTCTAATGCCAAGCCAAAGTGCCCTTGATTTTCTGGATTATAAACAGCTTGAGACAGTGAGCGTAATAAAACTGTTTCAATCAGATGACGATCATCTCTATTTTTTATTTTTACCAATAATTTGGCATAATCACGTGGCTCAGGATTAGCACCACCCGACAAATCCAGACCAAACTCAGCTAGAAAAACACGCAAATCTTCTAATTTTTTAACCGAAGGTCCCATGTGAATTCTATACAAAGCAGGAATTCTTTTTTTGATTAAATAATTTGATGCGGCGATATTAGCCGCAATCATAAAAACTTCGATAAGAAGATGAGCTTCGTTTCGCACCACAGGCACAATTTTCTGTATCTTTCTATCTTCACTAAAAACTATTCGAGTTTCCTGGCTATCAAAATTAATGGCACCGTTGAATTCCCGTTTTTTCCATAGTAACTGATACAACTGATATAGGTTTTTTAAATGTGCAGATAAAAAAGCCAACTTTTCATCATTAATGACAAAGTCTTTTTTTATGATTTGATAAACCTGATCATAAATTAATCTGGCAGATGAACAAATGACACCATTATGAAACGATGTTCTAACCACTTCCCCAGCATCATCAAATAATATTTCACACACCACCACCAAGCGATCAACGTCAGGTTTTAATGAACACAAACCATTGGATAATTTTTCGGGCAACATTGGAATCACATTATCGGGAAAATAAACGGATGTTCCACGACTTTGTGCTTCTGTATTTAATGCAGATTTAAGGGAAACATAACTGGAAACATCCGCAATTGCCACATACAAGCGCCACCCTTTGGCAGTCTTATGACAATAAACAGCATCATCAAAATCACGTGCATCTTCACCATCAATGGTGACAAAATCAAGATGGCGATAGTCTTTCCTATGCTCAAGTTCACTCTTGGCAATACAATCACCTATTTTATTTAATTCCTGTTCTACCTCTTCAGGCCAAAGATGTGGAATATCATTACTGCGCATGGCCACTTCAATTTCTAGCCCAGGAGCCATATGATCACCTAACACTTCTATAATTTCTCCAACAGGCTGTTGATGAAAATCAGGCTGACTGGTGACTTGTGCCACCACAATTTGACCCTCTTGAGCATTATTAATCTGATTTTTTGGAACAATCAGGCGATGAGTTATTCTTTTATGGTCTGCTTCTACATAAGCCTTTCCATCTTCCCACAAAAATCGCCCTACAATTTGAGTCGTATTTCTTTCAACCACATTTACAATGGTGGCTTCTTGTTTATTTTTTCGGTCATAACCGATAAATCTGGCTTCAACAACATCATTATGAAAGACTTTTCGCATCTGTTTGTTGAATAAAAAATAATCTTCACCACCCTTTTCAGGCACTAAAAAACCAAAACCATCAGGGTGCGAAATTACCCGACCTTTGATTAAGTCTTTCGAACTCATCAAACAATATGTTTTATTTCTATTACGAATTAACTGACCATCTCTCACCATTGCTTTTAAACGACGTTTAAGAGCTATTTTATTGTCATCCTTTTCGTATTGAAACGCTTTACAAAGCTGGTTAACACTTTGAGGGGCATCTTGTTGAGTAAAAAAATCAATAATGTACTCACGACTGAAAATTGGTGAGTCATATTTTTTACTTTCTTGTATGCTCTGTGGGTCAGCTTTTAAACCTTTATTTTTTTTACTCAAAATTTATTCCATAATCAACTGAAGATACTCATATTATTACATTTTATCCTTATTAATAATAGGTTAGAGAATAAACTGCGTAAATACCTCTTTATAACCTAAAATAATATTTGACAACATTTCAAACTAATCTTAAAGTGTGCAAAGATCAACCCCTTGCCGGGATGGTGAAATTGGTAGAC
>JABHHM010000087.1 GCA_018671575.1 Methylococcales bacterium
GAGTAAAAATGTTAATATAATTATGGTCACCTACTTATATCTGGGTTATTTAATTTTCACTCCTTAGTTCAGTCAGTTTTAAATTTGTGCAAAGGCAGATCACTGTTGTTGCACAAATTTTCATTATTTATGAGTCAGTAGTAAATATTTTTTAATTTTTTTCATTAACTTTATAAAGAGTTGGATTTCTTATGTCGAACGATAAAAATGATAATAAAGTTGAGAATGCAGACCTAGGGTTGGCAGGAGGGTTGGCGAAATCATTTATCCAATCGCCATTGTCCCCTTTGTTATTTTTTGCACTCTTACTTATGGGAATACTCGGGTTAATTGTCACTCCAAGACAAGAAGATCCACAAATTTCAGTTCCAATGATCGATGTTTTTGTACAATACCCTGGTGCTTCGACCGAAGAAGTTTCCAGTAAAGCCGTTTTCCCATTAGAGCGTTTAATGAGTGAAATTAAAGGTGTTGAACACGTATATTCTGCCAGTCAACGGGGCATGGGTATTGTGACTGTTCAATTTTATGTTGGTGAGAAAATGGGCCCATCGCTGGTAAAATTGAATGATAAACTCCAATCAAATATGGACATCATTCCTGATGGTGTCATGCAACCGCTGGTCAAACCTAAGGGTATTGATGATGTTTCGGTCATTAATATTACCTTGTGGTCTAAAGATGCCGATGGCGATGGCATAGAAGATGTGGATGATTCTCAGTTAAGAGTGCTTGCACAAGATGTGCTACAAAAGCTAAAAGAGATCAAAGACACAGGTTTTGGTGAAATCATCGGTGGACGATCTGAACAGATTCAAGTATTGATTAAACCAGATCGCTTGTCAGGTTTTGGTATCAGCCTGGATCAAGTGGCTCAAACAATTCGGTCATCCAATTCTCAACAAAGTGCGGGTTCCAGAGAAATTGGCGGTACTACCATTAATATTGAAACGGGTGGTTTTATTAAATCAGCCAATGATATTGAAAAGCTGGTGGTTGGTACTTTTCATGGTTCGGCCGTTTATGTTAGAGACATTGCTGATGTCGTGAGAAAGCCTGAAGAAACCAATAAATTGGTGACTTACTATACGGGTAAAGCTTACGATGGCAAGAAAAACTCTCAGGATGGAATGCCTGGTGTCACCATTGCAATTGCTAAAAAAGAAGGTACAAATGGTGTTAATGTAGCGAATGCTTTACTGGAGCGAATGGAGCTCATTAAATCGGAAATAATTCCTGCCAATATTGGTGTTGCTGTGACTCGTAATTATGGAGCGACTGCCAAAGATAAAGTGGATGAGTTAATTTTAAAACTCTTTAAAGTGACCTTACTGGTTTTTGTTTTGGTCTTTTTGGCTTTCCGAGCATTAAAACCTGCATTGGTTGTTTTGCTTATCGTACCAGTGGTTATTCTATTTACCGTTTTCATGGCATTTTTGATGGGTTACACCATTGACCGTGTGAGTTTATTTGCATTGATATTCTCTATAGGAATTCTGGTGGATGATGCGATTGTGGTGGTGGAAAATATCTATAGACGTTGGCTGGAAGAAAATTCTACAGATCCTGACATTGCCTGTGATGCGGTTCGTGAAGTGGGTAATCCAACCATTTTAGCAACCTTTACAGTTATTGCTGCATTATTGCCGATGGGATTTGTGCGGGGGATGATGGGGCCTTATATGGAACCTATTCCAGCATTGGGTTCAGTTGCCATGTTATTTTCTTTGGGTGCTGCGTTTATTTTCACTCCTTGGTTGGCCTATAAATTTAAGCCATCTATGTCTTATTTAGATGCGGCGGAAAAACGTGAACATGTGACTGCTGAACGTTTGGGTGGTTTTTATAAAGCTATTTTAATTCCACTGATTGATAGTGGTTTTAAACGAAAGCTATTTAAAACAATCATGTGGGGTGGCTTAATGGCAACCTTCTTGATGTTTTATACCACTGCCGTTAAGGTAAAAATGCTTCCGCTGGATAATAAACCAGAATTCAGTGTGGTCATCAATATGCCTGAAGGGACAGCGTTACCTGTAACTGCTAATCTGGCTCATCAAATGGCAAGCATTATGCGTGAAATTGATGAAGTTGTGGCAATTCAAACGTATGTTGGTACTGCACGCCCATTTGATTTTAATGGCATGGTGAGACATTATTATTTACGCCAGAAACCATGGCAAGGTGAGTTACAAATCCAACTCACACATAAAAATGATCGAGAAAGAAACAGCCATCAGTTGGCTTTGTTAGCACGAAAACTTTTATCGCCAATGGCAAAAAAAGCGGGTGCTAAAATTTCTGTTGTCGAAATGCCTCCTGGCCCACCTGTATTGCAAACCATGGTGGCAGAGGTTTATGGTCCTGAGGTCAATGGCCGATATAAGTTGGTTGATGACATCACTGCAATGTTTGAAAAAGCTCCCAATGTCACTGATGTGGATAACTATAAGGAAGAGCATTACACTTATAAGAAGTTTATCATTGATACAGAAAAAGCTTCCAGGCAGGGAATTTCGGTGAGTGATATTAACCGAAACATTATCATGGCTATGGGTGGTTTTACTTTGGGTACACTGAAAAGTGGATCAGCATTAGAGCAAACCAAAATTGTCATGCAAGTGCCATTAGGTGTAAGGTCTCAATCACCTATTTTAAATTTACCGATTGCTAATCGTCAGGGAACTATTATTCCATTGGCAGAACTTGGAAAGTTTGAAGAGTTTGTTCATGAACCTACTAAATTCCGTAAAGATAATAGAGAATTGGAATATGTGGTTGGTGAGGTAACTGGTGAATTAGCAGCACCTGTTTATGGCATGATGCAGGTTGGTGAGCAATTAATGGGTTATAAGGCATCTGATGGAAAAGAAGTGCCTAC
>JABHHM010000086.1 GCA_018671575.1 Methylococcales bacterium
GCATGTACAGCTCCTCTTGTCGGTTGGTGATGTGTTGACCCGGCACCTCGCACTCCACTATGGAAAACAAGATTCCTATTGTCTCACCTAACCGGCCAAGTTAATTGTCGTCAACCGGTCACCCTAATTGTCGCCGAACACTGAGTAATGATTCAATCATTTTAATCCGCGCACTAACTGCAGACTGAGTTATGCATAAATGATCAGCCGCATGTCCAAAATGCCTAGTTTTAACAACTTCAAGAAATGTTTTGAGTAATGAAATATCCATCTGAATTGATTACCAATATTAATCGTTACAACAATTTTTATTCGTTTTTACCATCGCGCTTTTTAAGTTATAAATGTTCATAAACCAAGGCCCTAGAGATAGCGATGTTGCAACGTCATTCTGGAAAAAATTTTTATTATTGTTGATTGGAAGTTAAAAATGAGAATAAAAGCAGCACTATTAACAACAATGTTGGTATTGAGTGTATCAGCAAACGCCCTCATCAGCGAAGTCCAATCTAAAGATGAAGAATATCATAGAGTTTGCACCATGCTTGCAGAAGATGGAGAAGTGCCACAAGATGAAATAGATCTTTATATGCATTTTTGTTTAGAAAGCGTTATAGAGCTTGACGAGGACGACTACATTTATGATGACAGCGAAGCTAAAATAAAGCGATAATATTGCTTTTCCCCAGAATATAAAGAGTTAGTATTTTTACTAAAAATATAACACTAAGCAGCAGACTTAAACTAAACAGGATGAGCTATTTCTTTATTATCGAAACCTATTTATATGCGTTATTGCAATAACGCCACTTTTGAGCTGTATCGTCATTTCAATGAATAAATCAACGTTAAAAAAATATAACGGAATAGTCCTTAAACAGGCACTTGATCAACATGGATCAATAGAAGTCGTTGAAACTCAATTATTTCGTCAATTACACTTTGGCAATAAAACAATACAATCAAGACAGTTCATTGATAACCCTTTGTTATTGATAGATCAATATACTCAAATGATGTTACTACCGCTTGCCTGGCAAAAACCAAAAAGAGTTTTAATTTTAGGACTTGGAGGGGGATCTCTTGTTAAATTCATATTACATCACCTCAACAATGTTGCTGTAGATGTGATAGAGATGCGCCAGGGTGTAATAGATTTTGCCTACCAATATTTTAATCTGAAACCAGATGCTCGGTTGAACATTTTCACAATGCCTGCTGAGTGCTTTCTAACGGAATCCACTGAGAACCAGTATGACCTAATTCTCATGGATTTATTTTTAACAAAAAATACTGAAAATATTTGCGTTACGTGCCAGGATCAATACTTTCAACTCAGCCAACGGTTAACTAAAAATGGTTGTTTGAGCATGAATATTCTTGGAAGGCACATCGATGATGCATGGACTAAACAATTAAGAAGATTTTTTCCTGGCTTTCAATACATTATTCCAACTCGAAACCTAAACTCTGTAATGATCGCGAGTAAATCTGCTTTTCCGTGTTTAGATTTTCATTCTGTGAGAGAGTCGGAAGAAAAATTTGGCTTATCATTTTTAGAATATTTACTTGATTTAGGTGATCTAAATATAAAAGTATAGAGGTAAGTCTCTATGGAAATGGAACAATTGCAGAGTTCACACTCACTAAACTTAAAGTTAAAATGATTTTTTCACTATTTTATCAAACATATCTAATGATCGTTCTAACTCTTTGACCACTGACTTGAGAAAGTCAAAATCTTTTTTATTTGCAGCATTTTCTAATAAGCTTGATTTAAGGTATAACGCTACTGCGCCAATTTTTTCAGATGCAACTTTAATTAAATGCGCAAAAAAGCTAACTTCTAGCCGGTTTTCATAAAATACTGCTGTTTTTAGGCTCTGTATTTGGCTGGCAGTATTACTGATGAATTCTTTGATAGTGCTCATAATTTCATCAACGTTGTCGTCAGTAAGCCTACGCAGAATGTCATCGTTATAAATGCCTTTTGTGATTGAGTTTATTTCGTTCTCCATGTCGATGTCCTACCTGTTGGCTTCGGTGATATTAGAAAATATGAGCGGCAGATATAACAGGAAAGATGTTTCTCAATTAATTACTATTACCTGCTGCAGTCCAGAATATTGGAGGTATCACCCACAACCCCGCTTATAAGTGAATTACGATTCTTGTGCTGAAAAAGTAAGTTATAGGGTAAAATTTGTTTTAATAACAACGAATAATAGTTGTACTGACGATTAAAATTGATAATCAAAAAATTGAGCAAACACGCCTAAGCCAATCCTTTTTAGAAAATATCTCAGATAGTACCAATCAACCGGTACCCCCCCCCCAGTAACACAATGTTGAGATAACAGGTTTAGTGGCGACAGAAATAGGCTCAAGCTATATAACTCACTGGTATTTGTTCTGGCGCATTCAAGGTCACAATGGTCGTTGCTACTAACGAGTTAAAACGGGTGGCCGTCGCAGTACTATAAGCACCGATCATTTCACCTACCACCAGATCACCTATGTCTAAGCACGGTAAATCGATAGCCTCTTCAATAACATCTATACTATCGCAAGTTGGCCCAGCTAAGACAGATGGGAACAAAGGCCCTTGTTTTAATGCTTTTATGGGATAATGAACATGATCAAAAATACGACCACTATAAACCCCATAAACGCCATCATCCAAATAATACCATGGACGCCCCTCTCTATTCGCTTTACCAACAACAGAAGAAACTGCAATAGCCGCTGGCGCCACTAAATATCGACCCGGTTCAGCAATAATCTCCAATTCAGCTGGTAGCTGACTAATGGCTTCACGGATGGGATGACAAAAATGCGCTATATCCTGAGTTTGCCCATCATAATTCACAGGAAAACCGCCACCTATGTCAATGATACTGAGTAAACTGTCAGACTGCCTGTGGTATTCGGTCATAATTTTATGGCATTGATGTATAGCATAAACATGCATATCTGCACTACGGCACTGTGAACCTACATGAAATGATAAACCTTTCACATGAATTCCAAGACGTTTCGCCTCAAGCAATAAGTGCATCGCATCATCCGGACGACAACCAAATTTTTTAGACAAATCCACTTGTGCATCTGAATTTCTAAAGCTCAACCTCAACAGCAGCCCGACTCGATTACGATAAGCGACAAATTTATGCAGCTCATCAGCATTGTCAACCACAAAAGTGGTACAACCAAACCGTAATGCCGCTTTGATGTCTTCGTCTTTTTTTATCGGGTGGGTATGAATACTACACCTTGGATTGATGTACTGTGCTCTTAATAATTCAATTTCACCTTGGCTAGCAATATCAAAGCCGAGCCCCTGCTGGTTTAGAGTATTAACCAGAGCAGGATGTGGTAATGCTTTAACGGCAAAAAAGAAATCGACCGAGGGTAGTGCCTGCTGCAGTAACTGATATTGTTCAATAACTTGAGCACAATCGAGTACCATCAATGGCGTCGTATTTTGCACCACCAGTTGTTGAATTGTTTGCTCGTCCAAGATCATACTTTCCGGCCCGTTTGATCAATCACTTGTAAAACATATTTGGGTAAGGCAAAAGCAGCAACATGTACCTCTGGAGTGTAATATCGCGTTTCAATATTAGCCACTTGGTAACGTGCTTGAATGAGATCAACCGATTGCTGCCGAAGAGCCTGATCATCTGTCGCCCAGGAAAATGTCATGGCACCACCCACATAAGTTGGTACTGCCGCAGTAAAAAAATGCCAATCTTGAAACAGTGGCGCTAACTTAGTAGCGGTTGCTGACACTTCATCTTGTTGCATGTAGGCAACACCATTTTGGGTTACCAACACACCACCAGGGTTCAAACATGACTGACAACAGGCATAAAAGTTTTGACTAAACAAACTTTCTCCCGGCCCAATCGGATCGGTTGAATCCGAAATAATCACGTCAAAGCGCTCATTTGTCTCTTTGACAAATGCCATGCCATCATTTATCACAATATTGACACGGGCATCATCATAAGCCCCCTGACTGTGGTTTGGCAGGTATTGCTTTGCCATATCAATGACCGCTTGGTCAATTTCAACTTGGGTAATGTGCCGTACACTCTGGTGTTTACACACCTCCCGAATCATACCGCCATCACCTCCACCAATGATCAGGACACGCTTAACATTGCCATGCGCCAAGATTGGCAAATGGGTCAACATTTCATGATAGATAAACTCATCTTTTTCTGTGGTTTGCACAATGCCGTCTAAAACCATTACACGACCAAACAATGCATTATGAAAAATCATCAAATGCTGGTGGTCAGTTTTAGACTCAAAATAAATTTTATCAACCGTAAATTGTTGAGCATATGCGTCATATAATGTCTCAGACCAGGAGTTAGCCATTGTCGACTCCTCGAAGTTGTTCAGTAATGGACATACGTTGCGGATGAAAAGCATTTTTGAGCACTGCGATGGTTAATTCAGGTTTAGCATCACCACACATAAACACATCAAAAGCTGCATAACCTCTTTCTGGCCAGGTATGTACACTGATATGAGATTCGGCTAAAACAGCAACCCCAGAAATACCACCGTTTGGCGTAAAATGATGTAAATGGATATGTAATAACGTGGCTTGAGCCGCTTCAACACACTGGCGAAGTGCTTTTTCCATTAACGCAAGATCATCAAGCTGATGTGCTTGCCAAAAATCAAAAATCAAATGCGTTCCGGCAAAGGTGATTCCATCACGCTGCACAAAATGATCGGCAGCGCTTGAATCAGTAATTTGTTTGTGGATCGGCCATTTTTCATTGCTATTTTCATTAGCAACAATATTTGAGAGTGTAGAGTTTCCACCCATCAACGTTTCCTCGCAGTAAAGTTAAAAACAACAATTTTCGTTGCTTGCACGCCACTCACTGTTAGGATTGACGTTTGGGCTAAGTATACATAAAGCTCTATATAAGTCTAAAAGGTGGGAGGATTTTAAGGAAATCGAATAAAATGTCAAGTTTTTTTAAATATATTTTTTACCCCTTTGACAGATAGCCGAGCAGTTGCTCAGTAAGGGAAAGTTACGATTAATATAGCTAATTTCACTTTTAATTTTAAATATACGAGGTAGATGCAAAAGTCTGAAAGTAAGCGTCTTTATTGATAAATAACGAAAAAAAAAAGAGAATGCCTGGCCTCATTAGTTATAATGAGTGCGACAAAACAGCACAAACAAACAGCCAAGGCTACTCATTTATGAAC
>JABHHM010000193.1 GCA_018671575.1 Methylococcales bacterium
AAAATAATGAATTTGAAATTTTAAATGATGAAATAATCTCCGTTACTACTGATCTCAAAAAAACGACCGAACAAACACTTCCTCACACAGATGACGACTCCCATGATGACTTGATTAATCATCAAAAAATAATATCGAATGTACCGCCCAAAAGTGGTAGAAATAATATTTTTATGGAAAATATTGTTTCTGAACATGACCATCTTTTCTCAATTAATGACCCGACACAGGCAATCAAAGAATTCTTAAAAATCATCAACTCAGAACAAATGTTGAATTTAAAAGCTCGGCGTTTTTTTGAACAACAATGTTTTCATACCGCTATTGAATGGAATGATTCAAATTCCTTCCCAAGCATCCTATTTGAAGCCATTGCCATCGAATTTGAGTGGAGAGATCACACCTCAAACCCTCTATTTTTTGATGATGACATGGAATATTTCTGTGGCCGTTTGGCGGCAGGACTCGAATACCAAAAACTAGTGACACTAGCCAACTCAAGTACCCGCTTTAATCTCAGCAGTAAAACCCGCCCCATAAAAGTGGCCCGATTACTGCTTGGCAGGTTTCGACCAAAATATTTCCAATGGCTGGCCTTTACTCGTAGCAATAGAAGTCAAATCAATAAAGTCATTGACTTATTCAGCCAAAAACATTCATTGAATTTATGCCCCGAAATTGACACAAAAACATTTCACTGGTGGAAAAATAAACGACATTTTCACAGCTATATGATTTACCACTTTTTATTAGGATCATTTATTGCAGTCATACTATTCGACTATCTAAATCATAATAAAATATTAACCATTCCCATCTATTCATATGGAATTACTTTAGCAACCTTGTCCATCATACTGTCACTCATATTATGGAAATTACTACAATTAGCCTTTTTTAGCTGGCAATCACTCAAACAAACTTATATTGATCAACAACATAAATTAGACAATAGACCCATTTTTATCATTTTAACAATCGGCTATTGCCTATTATTGACTATTCCTGCTTACATTGATGAACATTTTTTTCCTGAAATATTTATTGTCATCAGTGTAATCATCATTTCCATCTTATTAAAAGAAGGAGTGATATTTGCTGGTATTTCAACGATTATTTTTTATAGCATAGTTAATGAGGCCAATATAAATCTACCGCCCATTTTAAATAACTTACCTATTTTGGTTGGTGTTGCTAGTTTTTATAGCCTACTCATTTGTATTCGTTTATTACCTGACAAAATCACAAACATTATTTTTATCAATGATTTATTCACTCTATTTTTCTTGATTTTTATTTCAACACTATTAAGCTCAATAATACTTAATGGCCTCAAAATTCTTTTTTGAATGGATACATCATATGACAATTATTGGAATAGATCTGGGTACAACAAATAGCCTGGTCGCCATTTGGCAAGATGAAAAAGCCCAACTCATTCCAAATGCACTGAATAAATTCTTAACACCATCTGTTGTTGGATTAAATAATGATGGAGAAATCATTGTTGGAGAAATAGCCAAACAACGTCTCGAAACTCACTCAGACATAACCGCATCAAATTTTAAATGTTTTATGGGGACCCATAAAATACTGAAATTGGGTAAGAAGAAATTTCGTGCAGAAGAATTATCCGCATTGGTATTAAAAAGCCTCAAAGCAGATGCAGAAGCCTTTTTAAATACTGAAATAAACACCGCCATCATTAGCGTCCCCGCTTATTTTAGTGATGCTCAACGTAAAGCCACTAAAGCCGCAGGACAACTTGCTGGACTCAATGTCATACGACTGATTAATGAACCGACAGCTGCCGCAATTGCCTACGGGTTACATGAAAAACCTGAAAATTGTACTTTTTTAGTTTTTGATATTGGAGGAGGCACATTTGATGTTTCCATCATGGAAATGTTTGATGGAGTCATGCAGGTTAATGCCTCATCGGGTGACAATCGTTTAGGTGGAGAAGACTTTGTTGAATTGTTAATCAAAGAATTCATCCATCATCATGATTTAAAAATTGAAAAACTCAAAAGCAAAGAATTGGCTAAACTACATGCATCAGCAGAACAATGTAAACAACAATTAAGCACCCAGCCACATGCCGATATGCAATTCCAGGCAAAACACCAATTACTCACACTACAAATTAACCGAGATCAATTCAATGAACTCAGCAAACCACTGTTAAAACGACTCAGAGCACCACTAGAACGAGCCTTGAATGATGCGGATTTAAACGGAGATGAACTGGATGCCGTTATCCTTGCTGGCGGGGCATCAAGAATGCCAATTATCCGATCATTGGCCTCAAAAATGCTTGGATTACTACCAACATCACACATCAACCCTGACCAAATTGTTGCACTTGGCACAGCCATTCAAGCAGGTTTAATTCAAAATGATGACGCATTAAAAGAAATTGTTTTGACCGATGTCTCACCTTACACTTTAGGCATTGATGTCATCAACGAAAACAGCTATGAATCTGATTCACAAATATTTTACCCCATCATTGAGCGTAATTCTTCCGTACCAATCAGTCGAAGTGATTTATTTTCATCGGCACACAATAATCAACCACAAATCAATATCGGTATTTTTCAGGGTGAATCAAGACACGTCAGAA
Organism: Methylococcales bacterium; assembly: GCA_018671575.1. Lineage (GTDB taxonomy): Bacteria > Pseudomonadota > Gammaproteobacteria > JABHGC01 > JABHGC01 > JABHHM01. Next base: position 2,627 of record JABHHM010000193.1, read on the forward strand.
ATAATATCAAGCTTGGAGAACTCAATATTAATATTCCACGAAGTCCCGCTGGAAAAGAAAGTATTGAAGTTCGTTTCACCTACGACATCAATGGCTTACTCGAAGTTGAAACATTGGTCATCTCTACAGGCAAGAAAAAAACAATTGTCATTGAAGGCAACCCTGGAGTAATGACTGAAAAAGAAATTAATCAACGACTTGAGGCATTAGCCGAACTTAAAATTCATCCGAGAGATAAACTTGAAAATACGACACTACTGGCACGAGGGGAACGTTTATATGAAAATTCTTTGGGTGAAAAAAGAGAAATTATCGGTGAATTATTACAACAATTTGAAGCCATTTTAAAGAGTCAAAATATTGAGGATATTGAAAAGATGTCATCAAAACTCAAAGATATATTTGATGATATAGAAAATGATTCACCATTATGTTAACAATATTCTCCCTTATCTTGTAAGGCCAAGCAATTAGCCTACGAGAACATTAGTATTCATAGATTTAGAGAGAAGCCAACTATAGCCCCATAACATCTACATTTCTCGCCACTTTCATCAAACGTTGCCTTGCCTGGAAAATTTCTTCCGTACTACATTTCTGTATAACCTCAATATTATCCTCCAACATTTCAGCCGCTCGCTTACTCAAATTAATAAGCACCTTTTTTTTCAATGGATGAATATTTAAGTCATGTAAAACAATGACTAGATCTTCATTTGAACAATTTCTAAGCCATGTTTGTACCCACCTATCAGAAAATCCAGCAATTTCTTCCAATTGAAACCATTGCTCAGGATGAACATCGTGTGGCCATGTTTCTATTTTCTCAACCAGTTGTTGTCTCTGATTTTTTGATAGTTGACTGGCAAGTTCACAAAGCCGTTGAATCAACCAGTTGTATTTGAGTTTATCTGGTTGCGGGTTGATTTGTAAATCCAGCACAATTTCATTTGCTGGAAAAGTTTTTCTGCTATCTTGTTGCCCGTAGACGATATCCTTTAAAAGTAACATTTTATTTTCTGATTGTAGATGACAGATAAAATATTCCAGCACCTGATTTTGGCTTAATGAAATAAGTGAATCAAACAAACAAATGGATTGCTCAAGTGTTAATCGCAATAAAGTAGAAAGTAGAACCGATAAATTCTGAGAAGCCTGATTTTTACTGAGATATTCATCCAATCTATCATTGGATGTGGCAATAATATTTTGGTAATGATCAATTGCACAACCCTCAATAGAGCCATCAGGTTTCCAAAAAATACAGTTGGATTGCAAGCATGCTTCGCTATAAAACAAACAACAATCAAATAAATTATTTGTGATGGAATCATCACTGAATGAAACTTGTTCATTCCAGTCAAAATCATTCAATTCCAACGGCATTAAATATTGATTGAGCCTTTCCAGTTTAAATGAGACGGCTTTTTGTTGGTTAGCCAATATAATTCGTTGTATTAAACGATGGTGAACACGAAAAACATCATTTTGCTGGATAGTTTTTTCAATTGAAAGGCATTTTATTTTTTCTATTTTGGTGAGACTCAAATGTTTTTCAATGATTTTAATACTGGTTGGATCAAGAGATTTCAGCAATGTATCCATCGAATCATCTGATTGTTTCTCTAAAAAACAAGCCAGTTCATCGTCATTCAAAAAACAGATATCGTGTATTTTCCAACGGTAAATATGTTCAATGATATTTTTTATTGCCGTTGGCAATTGACTAAAATCAGGTTCAGCTAACTCATTTGACAATGTTAAACTTCTGGAAAGTGTGATAATAAAAGTTAATCGTTGAGTGTCCGTTAAAGTCACCCAATCAGACAGCGGGTGTTTATTTCTCTTGATGCCTTGTTGCAACTCTAATGATGTAACGGATGTTGAAACCACTTCTGGCAGTGAAAGATCAACCCATTGATTGGGCTGTTTCGCAAGACTCAATAGATAGGCTTCAACAATATCTGAACCGAGTAATTGTATGATGGGTTGAATATCCTGTGGTGTCTCCCTAACCAAAAAAGCCATCAAACGATGTAACTGACCTTGCTGACAACAATCCTTCATTTTATCTAAAGGTATTTGTGTTAAGGCAACACAGATTTCGTTAATTTGATTCATTAATTATAAAGTCCAATCATAGTCTGGAAAAAAGTAAGCTATTAATATATTTTCAATCAACTCAGGTCGTTGATTCTGGCTGATCAAAACCAATGCCATCTCGAATACCTGCATCTTTGTTTCCAAGTACACCATATATTGATCAAACTGACGCGTGACAAATGACTCAATAAAGCCTTGACCCAAATCGTTCATATAAAGATCAAGCACTTGTTGTAAAGGAGGAATTTTAATATCGCCAGCATCAATCACCGATTCCAGACTCAGAAATCCCATTTCAATTATATTTTGATGACAGGACAATAAAATCACTAAAATATCATCAATGGAACTGTCAGGATAAATAACAACTCTTTGTTGTTGACCTACCTGCCGAATTATTTGCGGTATGGCAATCTTCACCTTTAATTTTGAACAAAGTTCTGTTGCGACTTCTTCAACAGACATTGCTTTGTCACTGGTTAGATATTTTTCAAGTAGGGCTAAATAGTCTTTGATTACCGCAAAATTCGTTGTCACCGAGGCAACAATAACAGAAGATGTTTGCCGTGACACTTTATTGATCATGCTTGTTTCAAGATCACCTGAATCAATCAAACTGAGCATTTCACGACTATATTGATCCGTAGCCAACATTTTTGCATCATCATTTTGCGATGTTTGATGTGACTGTTTTTTTGCAAGCAACAAACAAAATTCGATAATTTCCTGAAAATCTGAGGTATATAAATTAAAACCCACCTGATTTTCTAAGACATTATTTGACTCATCCTGATTCAATAAATCGTCGATATCTTCGGTTTCATCCGAACCACCAAACCAATGTTTGATTTTCTCGATGATTGAAATACTTGTAGAATCAGCCACTAAATCTTCATGATTATTAACCCGTTCCGATGTTTGTGTTATGTTTTCTGTCGAGCCATTCAGTTCAAGATAATAACTGACATCTTCGGAATGAATAAATTGTAGATGGGTTTTTCCTTGAGAAATTGACTTCAATTCATTCTCTAAAATCTGACTGGCTCTTTCATCTTGTCCACCCGTTTCATGATCATCCATTAAACACTTGATTTCATCTGCTTTTCTTTTACCAACACAAGTCAGAATATAATCACTTGTCTCAGGAAGCATTAAAGAAAGTAATAAAGCAACCTCTGAAAATGAGTATTCCAATTGCTTCAAGTACAATCGCAATGACTCTTTTTCAGCAAAACGAAAACATTCAATTCCATATTTTTCTATCAGAGTAGAACAAAAAAAAGTGTCTGTTTGAGGCGACATAATTTAAATAGCTTTTGAGTTAATGATGGATTTGATTTGTTCAATGTCTGTAAAAAATAGAATGATGATTTTTTACTTGGCATTAGACTCTCAATTCCGTAAGTTTTGAAATTGAGAGATAATAATACTGCATCAGTTCAGTCTGACAAAACTATTCAGGTGAAGTGATTTTACAAGACTTTGGCCGATAAGCCGCTTTTAGACTGCCATTGACACATTCCCATTGTCCATTTTTCTTGATAAACTCAAGTGTCTGAAAACGGATTTGAGGAACTGAGCCATCCAGAGTCACAATGAATTTATTTGGATTAACAAACTGCACTTGAGAAACACCACGGTCAGACATTTTATAGGGTAGACCCAAGTCACTAAACGTGGAAGCATGACGATTATTTTCCAAATAATATATTTCCAAACGCCCCTGAATTCTCCACGCTAAAGACAAGCTGTTAAAAACCTGCACTCGGGCGTTATAACTTAAATATTGTGTCAATGCAGTAAAAACAACTATTCCAGCCAACAGAAAGAAAGCAGGAAAAAGCAACCCCGTAATTTTAACAGACAGAGGATTGGGTGGTGGTGATTTACCAAAACGATTGTCGTCATTAACACCAGGAATAAACCATAAAATAAAATTAATCACAGGCAACACAAAAACAAGACTAAACCAGCCACTCATATTGCAGTCGTGTAAGCGTTTAATTGTCCAGATAACAAATAAAATAAAGACGATCAAATAACTGATGATGACCATCCCCGTAAATACATCCAATGCCAGTTTTTTTTGATCTGACGACAATAAAGATGCTTCACCAACCGTTATGGCTAATATGGCAACAAAAATAAAAACAGCCAGGTTGAAGTTAAATAGGTATGCCATGTATCTTAAACGGCC
>JABHHM010000228.1 GCA_018671575.1 Methylococcales bacterium
AACCAGCTGGAATTCACATACAAACGCATATTTTCATAATGAAGTTTCGGATTCAGGTAAATATACCGTCTTTCTCACCAAAAATAATGGCTGTTTTGACGTTTCGGTTGGAGCAATCTGATTGTAATGGATGCATCAATGAAGATACCATGCCAATGCCTTTGATTTTGTACTTAAAGTTAGCGTTACAGGCAAGTTCTGCGGCCATAACGCCACCATTTGACATGCCTGATGCATAGATTTGATTTTCATTGATGAAATATTTTTCTGCTAAAGTGGCGATTATTTCTCCAATAGCGCCGACATCATCTGTTTTAAAACGATTGGGATGATTTTTATCATCATTAGATCGACCGTCACCCCAGTTTCTGTTGTTTCTATGAGTCATTCTGGCATCAGGATAAATGGCAATAAACCCTCTATTTCCCATGTCATGGCTGATACTGTCAAATTCAGAATAGTCTTGAAAATTACAGCCATTGTCAATTTTCCCACCATGTAAACCGATTAATACAGGAAATGTATTGTTACTGTTTGCTCTGTTGACATAAGCTTCGGGAAAATAAATGCGAAAAGTACGGGTTGTTTTAAAACCCAGGTTATCATCTTGAAAACGAATACTTCCCGTGTAAGTACCGCTTTGCGTGATGTTCCCTGAGGTGGGCAATGGTGATGATTCTATATTACATTTGGCTGCTATTGTTGTGCCTGAAAACGCCATGAAAAGCGGTGCTATCAATACAGCAAAATGTTTATGTGGTTTTATTTTTAAAAAATGAGAATATTTCATGAGTACACCTTTGGTTGATTTATTATGAACATATTAAGCTTGATGAGGCTTTTAGTTGCAATCAATATTCGATAAACTGTCAATTATTATAGATGGGTGTATAAGAAATGAGGGCATAATGAAAATATTTAAAGCAATCTTTATTCTATTGTGTGTGACAATTTTGTTTGGTTGTACGACCAGTGTGACATCACAAAATGTTTATAAAAAAGTACAAAACAAAAGTATCAAACCGATGATTATTGACGTCCGAACCGAGGGCGAATTTAAGGCAGGGCATGTGCCTGGTGCGGTTAATCTTTCGTTGACATCACTGATCGGGCGAACCGACGAGATTAATGTAAAACCCAATGATCCTATTATTGTTTATTGTGAACATGGCCCGAGAGCCAGTTTGGCAGGAGTGATATTAAAGTGGTCGGGTTTTGATAATATTCAGCATTTAGAAGGTGATATGAGTGGCTGGAGAGAACAGAGGTTGCCTGTAGAAAAATGAATGAAGTCATTAATAATCACCATGTAATCACAGAGGCTGATGATGCAAGAATAGAGTTTTATCACGCCTATACTGACCATAACTTAAGAACATTGCATCAACGGTTTATCTGTCAAGGTCTACAATTGGTTGAGCGATTACAGGAAAGCCAATTCCAGATGGAATCTATTTTGTGTCGAGAGGATAAGCTAAAAAAATTCACAGCATCCTTTCCAAGTCCAACCGTTCCAGTCTATATCGTATCAACAGAATTATTCCAAAAAATATTTGGTTATGGCTATAAGTCTGGAATTTATGCTTGTGCCTTGCGACAACCTTTGAAGTCAGTAGAACAAGTTGCTTATAGAGAAAATTCACTGATCATGATTCTGCCTGACTTGAACTCAACTCGCAATGTGGGAGCCATCATTAGAAGTTGCTCTGGTTTGGGGGCAACGGCATTAATTATCGGACCCAAATGTACTGACCCATTTTATAAAGTGGCGGTGCGTGCTTCAATGGGGGCGGTGTTTGATTTACCCATTTTAAAATCAACGGCATTAGAAGATGACTTAATGTGGCTGAAAAAACGTCACGATTTTAAATTAATTGCCGCCAATTTAAGTGCTCAGGCAAATTCTTTATTTGATGTGAGTTCAAATAATAAACCTCAACGTACCGCGATTATCATGGGTAATGAGTTTCATGGCGTGGCAGATGATATTTTGCAATATTGTGATGAAGAAGTGATGATTCCAATGCACAATAGTACCGATTCACTTAATGTGGGTATGGCGGCGACTCTGTTTCTTTATGAGTTTATTAAACGCTAGAAATAAAAAGTTATCGTCCCTTGTATTTTTCAAAGACTTTTAAATACTAAGATATAAAGGGAAGTTATTTCGTACTCATCCCTCAAGGGGCGGATAATTAATTCCCATCATAAAAGAACTCTGTTTGATATGTCATTACTGCAATTTTTTTATAAGTTTCTTTTTCCAGATACATCAAACCTTCCTCCTATTTTAGCCCATCGCTTAAAAATGATTCAGCTTATCGCATTGACTCTGTTTTTTATGGGTTTTCCATTTGCCGTTCTTTTTTATCAAATGAAAATTTATTGGCTGGCATGTGCAATCATTGTCGTTTTGGGCATCAATATATTAACCATGGCATGGTTTAGACGTAGCAAGAACTATGTTCTGTTTGGTTATATCTCTTTAATTGGAGTCTATTTTTTAATGCTCGGCTCTAATTTTGCCAGTGGTGGTTTTTTCAATACAAATTTTGGCTGGTTTTTAATCATTCCAATCGTTGCAGGATTGCTTATTCACATTAATGGCATGTTGATTTTTACTGCCATTGTCATCATGACTCAGTTGATCTTTTTTTTCTTAAATGTTTTCCAGTTTTCCATGGTAAATCAGATTCCGACAGAATATCAAGATATTCTACATTTAATGAACCGACTACTTATTACATTAACCATGACCATTACCGCAATTGGTTTTTTATTTGAAAGAAAGGTTACCGAAAGTATTTACCTGGCAAATAATGAAATCTCTCAGAATGAAGTTTTAATTGCCGAACAAATAGAGCACGATAGAACACGATTTATGACAAATATGAGTCATGAGATCCGAACTCCAATGAATGGGGTGCTGGGTAACTTAAATTTATTACAAAAATCATCCCTGAACGGTGCACAACAACCGTTGGTGGATGATGCTCAATATTCTGCTAATACATTAATTCATATCGTTAATGATATTATTGATTATTCCAGCATGATGGATGGTAAGTTAACGTTGAATCAAAGTGCTTTTTCTCCACGCTATTTGATTCAACAAATAGGTGTGATTTACCAGTCAAGAATCAACAGGAAAGGTCTTGAATTAACCACAGAGATGGCGTCCGATGTTCCTGAAACAGTGGTTGGGGACAGTCATCGTGTCAATCAAATAATTATCAATCTTGTGGGTAATGCCCTTAAATTTACTGAAACGGGTCACATTCATATAAAAGTGACCGTTTTTAATGTATCACATAATTCAATCTGGTGTCGTTTTGTCGTGTCTGATACAGGTATTGGTATTTCTGCAAATCATTTAAAAAAACTATTTAAACCTTTTCAGCAAACACAGGCATCACAGGAGGAGTTTGGTGGTACAGGATTGGGTTTGTCAATTTGTAAACAGTTAGTGGAGCGAATGCATGGGTATATTCATGTCGACAGTATTGAAGGTGAAGGGACACAATTTCAGTTTGAGCTACCATTTCAGCAACCATCAAATCAAGTAATAAAGGAGATTATTAAACCAATAAAAGCTCAATTAGAGATAGAAAATAAAGACAAATTTAAATTATTATTAGCCGAAGACAATAAAATAAATCAGTTAATTGCATTATCCAGTCTGAAAAAAATGGGTTATCAGGTTGATCTTGCTGAAAATGGAGAAGAGGTCATGCTTGCCATGAAAAGTAATCATTATGATCTTATTTTAATGGATTGTATGATGCCCAAAATGGATGGTTTTAAAGCATCAATGAAAATACGTCAATTACGACCGCCAATGTGTAATATTCCAATTATCGCTCTGACTGCCAATGTGATGAAAGCCGATCAGTTAAAATGCACACAAGCGGGTATGGATGATTTTATTGGCAAACCCTTTGATATTGATAATCTGGAAAAAGTAATTAACAAATATTTGGTGACGCATGACTAATTCTCAAGCATTCATTGAGTTAATTGATAAATTTCTGTCTTTTGGAGCTGATCAGCTTGATACTATTCTTTCTCAGCGTATTAGAATTGTAAACTTTGTATCGTTCGGCCTAATTTTACTTGCGGTTCCTTTTAGTTTTTTATATTGGTGGATAGAACTTTCATGGGTCAATATAGCAATTATCGTTGTGGTAATCATTGCCATTGCCAATTTATTTTACTTAAATAAGACTCGAAATTATAAACTGGCTGGTTTTATTGGTTTATTTGCATTTTATTTATTGCTTAATATTGTTTGTTACATTTCGGGGGGATTTTATGATACCAATATGAATTGGTTATATGTTGTTCCGATATTTGCCGCTTTTATTATCAATATAAAGCTATGTCTTGTATTTTCATTGTTAATATTATTAACAATATCAGGTTATTACTGGTTGGAATATAGTGATTATCACTTGGTAACAATGGTTGAGGATAAATATTTTTTACTTCATAGTTTGTTTCATCAAATAGGTATTACTATTGCTGTCCTAATTGGGACATTGGGATTCATGCTCGAAAGAAAAAGAGCAAATTTACTGTTTGAAAAACAAATTCAATTCAATCATAAAAAACAGCAATTGGCACTGAAATCTGCCGAAGACAAAAGTAAATTTCTTGCCAATATGAGTCATGAAATTCGCTCACCAATGAATGGTATTGAAGGCTTGCTAAGCTTGCTAAAAAAAATAGACTCCAATGATGAACAGTCTGTTTTAATTGAAAATGCTCATTTATCATCAAAAATCTTGTTAATGACCGTCGATAATATACTGGATTATTCCAAATTGTTGGCAGGTAAAATGAAGCTTAATCCTTGTGATATTCAGATTAAACCTTTGATCGACGGTCTAGTTAAAACTTTAACCGAACAGGCTCAACTCAAAAATATCACCACTCAACTAAAGATGTCTGATTTACCAGATAATTTTTATCTTGATGGTTATGCCTTAAAACAAATATTGATTCAGCTATTCAACAATGCGGTTAAATTTACTCATTATGGAAAAATTATAATTGAGGTTGTAAATATCAATGGTAGATTGAAGTTTAGCATTTTTAACCCAGGAGAAAATATTACCGATGAACAACAAAAAATACTTTTTTCACCCTTTGTACAAATAGATAATTCCACGACTAAAAGCCATGCAGGGACAGGACTCGGTTTGGCGCTCTCTAAAGAATGGGTGTTATTGATGAATGGTTGTCTTTATTATGAACCTAGAGTACGAGGAAATAGTTTTACGCTTGAAATTCCCGTCAATGTTATCGATAAAGAAAACAAACAATTGACACTTTCAAAAGCCAAATTCAATTATTCAATATTACTGGCTGAAGATAATCCGATCAGTAAACTCATTGCTTTATCCAAAATAAAAACAATGGGTTATGAGGTAGTTGCTGTTGAAAATGGTGCAGAGGTGCTGGCCAGTTTAAATCAACAAAATTTTGACTTAATACTGATGGATTGTTTAATGCCAAAAATGGATGGCTATGAGGCAACACGACAGATTAGACAGTTGAAAGGTTCGATGAAAGACATACCGATTATTGCTCTTACCTCAGACATCAGTTTTTCAGAAAAATGTTTTGCTAGTGGCATGAACGATATTATCAGCAAACCTTTTGATGATGCAGAATTAGATGAGAAATTGATTCATTGGATGAGTTTGAATTAATGTGGCTGATTTTGGACTATTGGAACAAAAAATTCTATATTGACCAAATGTTGCTATAGCTTAATAAAATAGGTAAAAGGAGTTGTTTACGCAATAAAAACTTTAATATCAGTGTATTGAATTCTTTTGTTGTGATTTGGCTGATTATTTAAGTATCGGAAAAACAAAGTTTTTTAATAATTGGTGTTTTTTATTTTCACCATGAAGTGCATGAAGATATTGAAGTTTTTTCTTCATTGTCTTCATGTGCTTCATGGTAAAAAA
>JABHHM010000084.1 GCA_018671575.1 Methylococcales bacterium
AATAACAATAGTATTAATGTGAAATCAGGTTCTGCATTTTGGTTTAGCACACAGCCGCCTGCCGCTGTTTTCTTTTTAATGATTAGTTGAATCATTCTAATACTACCCTCATAATGTTTGTCTGCGACAGTTGCTGTAATAGTATGCTCTCCTTCTGACAATGCAAACTGAATTTGTTGACCTGTTCCTAAGTCTCCATCAATTGAAGAATGCCACTTTATTTTGGAGCTAAGATCGCCCTCTTCTTTGTCCGTTGCTTTGCCTTTGAAATTAATCAGCATCTCACTCCATAAAGATTGCTGATTTTGTGGTGACAAAATTTCTAGTAAAGGTTTTGTATTTTGTTCGTCTTCAGCATAGATATCGAATGTTTTAATGTTGTCATCTGGAGTTAATTCACTATTGTATGAGGTGACAAACGCTTCAAATGTCGCTTTGGTGTTATTAAGTGTGTAGCTAAATTCAATGATGTATTCTTTGTTTATGGGGGTAACGTATTCGCTAAACATACATGAAAACTGAGGCGCTTCAGCATAATTACATGTCATATTGTCAGGCGTTTTTTTAATCTGAATTTCAGCTGTGTCGGTTGCACTTAAACCAATTATCATAGACTTGGCTGGTATGTTGCTGTGATTTCTGATCGTTAAACGAATGATACCTGAATTGAGGTCTCCATAGTTTTTCATATGTTGTGCGGATATTCGTAAATCAATTCGTTGCTCATCTTCTATTTTCTGAAATAAGTGAGCAGTATATTGAGAACCGACTATAATCGAATTTTTACCATTAATGATGCCTGTCTTAATAACGCTAGCAGTATGTGTTGGACTCCCCAGCCTAATATTCAAACCCTCGCCATACCATGAGTACGCATATTTTTGATATTGGTAAATGACTAAATTGTCTCCGCAAGCAGCTAATATTTCATGGTTTTTAGCACCAGGTAAATTATACTCATTTAAAGCATCAACAGGGTCGGAGCACATTTTTTGAGTTTTTTCAGTCATTAGTGTTTTACCATTGATGACCGAAATTTCACCTTTTTCATTACCTCCGATAATTTCATTGGTTCCATCACCGTCAATATCTTTGACCATTACACTTAAAAAATCGCTATTACTGATCAATTGTTCAATATAATTTTTTCCATTAACAAATAGACTATTTCCTACAACTTCTCCATTTCTCACGGGTGTTGCAATAATGTCTTTAATTCCATCCTGGTTAGCATCTGCTACAACAATTGAATGGATGGGTTTATTTTTTACCAGGCTGCTTTTCCAAATAACTTCACTGGTCAAACTATTGATGATATGAATAAAGCCACCGTTATTTAAATATCCACTGACAATTATTTCGGCCGTTTCATCATTGTTAATATCAACAACTTTAACTTTAAGCGCTGTTATTTGGGTTGCATCTTGTGATTCTAATAAATAACGTGTTTTTTCCTTGTGTGTTTTACCGTCAATCACCAGAATTTCAGATTTTGTGTAATCCTCTTTGACTGATTGAGCAACAAAAATATCGAGAAAACCATCTTGATCTAGATCATAAATAGAAAAATTAAAATTTGCGTTAGTGACTAATCCTGTTTCCGTTTTCCATTTCAGTTGGTAAGTTTGGGCATCGTACACATAAATAAAATTCTTGCCTAACTCTGAGTCATAAGGCATGGCTATAATTTCTTCAATGCCATCTCCATCTATGTCAGCGATATTTGCTGAATAATAAAATCCTTCGATATAAGGTGATTGCCATTCTTGTTGTTGAATCGATGCATCATAAACGAAGATAGAATGCCTGTATGGCCATCTTTCCGCAGGATTTGAATTATCGTACTTTGCACTAAAAATAATTTCTGGCTGATTATCCTGATTGACGTCTTGCACAATTAGATCAGTAATCGTTATTTGTGGTATTTTTTTACTCCATAGTTCTTTTCCTGTTACGGCATCTAATACATAAATAACTGACAAATACTCATAAAATGTTACTGGAATATTGCTAACTGTAATAATTTCATCAATACCATCCTTATTAAGGTCTTG
>JABHHM010000083.1 GCA_018671575.1 Methylococcales bacterium
CATCATTTGATACAATATCTTCTGCGCCTGCCTCCAACGCAGCTTCCATTAAACCATCTTCGTCAACATCTTTGTCAAATGAGATAATACCCAACTTGCTAAACATATAACTAACAGAACCATCTGTACCTAAATTACCCCCACTTTTTGAAAAAGCATGGCGTACTTCAGCAACGGTTCTATTTTTATTATCAGTCAAGCAATCTACTATCATTGCGATACCTGCTGGACCGTAACCTTCGTACCTTATTTCCTCGTAATTAGCACCATCCATTGCACCAGCGCCTTTTTTTACAGCTCGCTCAATGGTGTCTTTGGTCATATTCCCCCCCAAAGCTTTATCTATTGCTGTGCGTAACCGAGGATTACTATCCGAATCACCACCACCCATACGTGCCGCAACAGTTATTTCCCGAATTAATTTGGTAAATAACTTACCTCTTTTAGCGTCTTGAGCTTTTTTTCTATGTTGAATATTTGCCCATTTACTATGCCCTGCCATAAAATCACCTAAATTGTGGTTTAAAAAACTGATCAATTAACTGACTAACATCCTTAGAATATAACATGCCAGTATGACTGACTGGTCGTATTATATGGTGAGTATTTTTTTCAATCAATGTTTCCTTGACTAAAACTGCACCATCAGATGGTAAGCCTTTAATATTAGAGACTAAACGCCCAATACCTTGGGGCTTACTGCCTGCAATCATGGTGATTTTTGCATTCTCTGGCCAACTATTGACACCATCAATTAAAGCACCTGTTTTTTGTGACCCCAAAGTTATTTTCAGTAGTTTATTATCAGCCACTTGCCTTGCGACTTCACTGCCTTTAACAGGTGATCCCAATAAAACTATTTTGATGGGATCATTGATTTCAGCTAAGCTCAAGTAACGATTAAGCACTAATCCCCCCATACTATGCGCCACAAATTTATCAACTTTAAGTGATTTTTGTTGAATAAATTGTTGCAATTTCAAAGCAGCTTGATCAACTGATGTCGTTAGTGATCGATAGCTAAATTGAACAGGTTGAAAACCTGAACGCTTTAACCTTGAACGCAGTATGCACATTTCACAACCACGCATCCAAATCCCATGAATACAAACAACAACTTTAGACATTTAAATAGATAATCCACATTGTTCTGGATATAAATCTGACTCAATACATGAGCATAACGCATGCTCTATGGCGATATGCAATTCCTGCATTGCACCCGTTGTTTTTCCAGGTACAAGAATCGAAAAGTTGCTTAATACTTTAGCTTTACCGCCATCACGTCCAGACAACAAAACACTGGTTGCCCCTACTTTTTGACAAACTTCCAATGATTTTAAAATATTGGGTGAATTACCTGAAGTGGTAATTCCTAAAAACACATCATCTACCGACAACTTACTTTCCAGTTGTCGAGAAAATATTTCATCATAATGATAATCATTGCCTACTGAAGTCAATATGGATGAATCAACCGTTAATGCTTCTGCGGCAATGGAAGGACGATCATTACACAACCGACAAACAAATTCTGCAGCCAAATGTTGTGCGTCAGCGGCAGAACCACCATTACCCGCAATATAAAGTCGCCCACCTTTTTTATAGGACTCAATAATGGCTTGTGCGACCAAATCAAACTGTTCGATTTGGTCAGTGGATGCTAAAAATTGCTGTTTATTACTAATCCCCTGCTCCATCTGATTAATTAAAACCTGACTAAATTTACTCATCGACCACATTTCCCTATAATTAATTTATTGTTTATTTTAATTTTGCGCTCGCCACAATTATGACAACCATAGCATCAAATTTCCTGAAAGTTCTATATTTAACAACAATTATTATTGCATTAACTGCTTGTGAATCAATGAGCTATTATCATCAAGCTCTTTCAGGACAATTAGAGATACTTCAACTATCAAAAAATACACGAGACCTCATTGAATCTAACCACACCTCAAACAAATTAAAAACCACATTAACCAAAGCCGAACAAATCAGACAATTTGCAATCAACCAACTCCACTTACCTGACAATGGCAGCTATACCCAATATGCCAATTTAAACAGAAAATATGTCGTTTGGAATGTTGTTGCAACGCCTGAATTTTCTCTAACGCCTCTGTCACATTGCTACCCTTTGATTGGTTGCTTAAGTTATCGAGGTTTTTTTGGTCAAAAAGTAGCCGAGCAATATGCCAACACAATCAAACATAAAAATTTTGATGTTTATGTCAGTGGAGTTAAAGCCTATTCAACGCTAGGCTGGTTTGCCGACCCATTGCTCAATACATTTATTCATCAGGGTGAAACTTATCTGGCAAAAATTATTTTTCACGAGCTGGCTCATCAATTAATTTTTATACCTGGAGAAACAGCATTTAATGAAAGTTTTGCATCCACGGTTGAAGATATCGGTTTACAATTGTGGCGAGAAAAAACACTGTCGATACAACCCACAAAGCAACATTATGATTACCACAAAGATTTCATTGATCTTATCAAAAGGTACAAACTAAAACTAAACCATTTATATAAATCGAATACACCTTTAATGACACATAAAAAAGAACAAATTTTCCAACATCTTCTCAGTGACTACCAACAACTAAAAAAGCAAAAATGGAGTTCCTACCCAGGTTATGACCATTGGTTTAAACCACCGCTAAATAATGCAAAAATCAGCACGATTTCTATTTATAATGACCTTAAACCTGCCTTTGAGAAAATATTCAAAGACAATAAACATAATCTGAAAAAGTTTTATCAACAAGTAACTGTCATTGGCAAAATGAATAGGA
>JABHHM010000082.1 GCA_018671575.1 Methylococcales bacterium
ACAACTATTTTTGCAACAAAAAAGGTGGACAAAAAAATTGCTATGCCCGTTGGGTACAAGTAAGTTGGATGTTTATTTGTTGCGCCCCCCCCCTAATGATATTCAGCTACTTAAAATTACGGCAATGCTGACAATTTTTTAAAGTCAATTTTTTTCATGTAAGTCATCAGTTCATCCTGGCTAACCTGTCGTCCTGCAACAGTGACTAAAAATCGACTGGCAATAATGCTTTGAATTTCACCAGAATTGTTGCTTTCCTTATATTTAATAACAGATTTTTCACCGTTGATTCGTTCTAATTTACCGCCACCACTTTGAAAAAACATTGGATTATTAAACATCATTAACATTCCTTGTAACATAGGCGAGTCAGTGACTATGGTTACAGTGATTCGAGACTTTTGTTTTCGATAGGTTTTTTCTACAGATAACATGCCTCCCATCATGGCGGCACCCGCTGCTTGAGTTTTGGCTTTTTTAGTCGTCCATCCTGTTTCTGCTTCAGGCAGTAATAAAGTTAATTTTTCAGCTTTCATTTGCCGTATTAATTGGGATGCATAGTCAAGATTTCCTGCTGCTCCTGTTAAGTTACCCTTTTTGTATTGTGCGATGGCATCATTGATGCTTTTAATGACATCGTCTGCAATAACATAGCTAACATAAAGTTGACTGCATAAAAGTAGGCAGATAATTTTAATTGTTTTCATTGTGTGAGCCTTTTAACGTTTGAAGGAGGAGGATTATATTTTTTTATTTAATTTCTTGGATAATAACGGTGCTAATTCGTGCAATGCTTGTGAATAAACTCGTCGTTTAAAAGGAATAACCTCCCTGATTGGACGCCAATAATTTGTCCATTTCCAATGGTCAAATTCAGGTGTATCAAACAAGTCAAAGCAAATGTCACTGTCTAAGCCCGTGAGATGCAACATGAACCATACTTGTTTCTGTCCGACGCACGGTGGATTACACGTTTTTCGCATAAATCTTTTGGGTAGGCGATAACGCAACCATCCTCGGGTAAAACCGATGATTTCAACTTGGTCTTCATTAAGACCAATTTCTTCTTTTAGTTCACGGTACATTGCCTGTTCGGCTGTTTCATTTTCGTCAATTCCACCTTGTGGGAACTGCCAAGCATTAGAGCCAATTCGTTTGGCCCACAGTACACAACCTTCATTGTTGGTTAAGATAATGCCAACATTGGCTCGATAGCCATCTTGATCAATCATTGTATTAATTTCCGATAATCTATATGGAAAATACAATGTCAATTTGATTTAATTATTATTCCTTAGAATATTTTAAGTCACCTCTTAGGAGGCTGTCCGAAAACTCATCTTTCCGCCAACTCTGCGTTAAAAATGGTCTAAAAATGCTCATTTACACACGTAAACTGCGCTTTTTCGACAATTTTATGCCTTGATTTGACGAAAAACTGAGTTTTCGCCAACTCTGTGTTAAAAATGGTCTAAAAATGCTTATTTACACACGTAAACTGTGCTTTTTCGACAATTTCATGCCTTGATTTGACAAAAAACTGAGTTCTCGGACAGCCTCCTAGGGGTATTTTTAGGTTTAAACAAGCTAATCAAAAAAGACATATATTATTACTGTTATATTAAAACGTTTAATCAAACGAGGTCAAGTGACCGCAACGGTAAATATAAATATTAAATACTTAAAATATAGTTCAATTATCAGTTGGTGATCATAATTTTGTTAACCAACTTAAGTAACTTGCGTTACAATCAGCAATTATTTGTGAGGTTTTTTATGACACTGGCTTTATTTGATTTGGATAATACACTGTTGAATGGTGATAGTGATTATTTGTGGGGAGAGTTTTTGGTTGAGCGTGAAATAGTTGATGCGGTTGAATATAAGCGATGTAATCAACAATTTTATGATCAATACAAGAGAGGTACACTAGATATTAACGAATTTCTTCGGTTTTCGTTGAAACCTCTATCGCTTTATTCAATGGATCAGTTATTGCAATGGCATCAAGCCTTTATGAAAGAAAAAATTATTCCATTGATGACTGAAAAATCCAAAAGTCTGGTTGAATCTCATCGAGCACAACAACATACACTGATGATTATTACCGCAACCAATCGTTTTATCACTGAACCCATTGCCAAATCTTTTGGTATTCCTAATTTGTTGGCATCAGAACCAGAGTTGATCAATAATCGTTATACGGGCAAGCCAACAGGGGTTCCCTGTTTTCAACAAGGTAAAATTACAAGATTGATGCAATGGTTAGAACATCATGATGAAACATTAGAAGGCAGCTGGTTTTACAGCGATTCTTATAATGATTTGCCCATGCTTGAGATTGTCAGTCACCCTGTTGTGGTTAATCCTGATGAGAGATTGGCTCAACACGCAAAACAAATGAATTGGGATTTAGTCAGTCTGCTATGAATCATGCAGTATCTAAAGTATTGATTAGTTTTGTCTTAATTTTAATTCCTATTATTTCTATCATTGTCTCTCTGGTTTCAGGCATTATTGAAATCACCTGGTCTGAACTATTTAGCTTGTCCAATAGTAGCGATTCTCTGTCCTATAAAATCATTGTTGATGTGAGATTGCCAAGAACTATTTGTGCTTTTGCAGTGGGTGGAATGTTGTCAATGGCGGGTGCAATTATGCAGACACTGATTAGAAATCCGTTGGCAGATCCTTATATATTAGGTATCTCAGGCGGTGCTTCGATTGGTGCAATACTGGCTATTTTATTAGGTTTTAGCAGTTTTTGGGTTCCATTGGGGGCAATGTCTGGTAGCTTGGTTTCGATGATGATTATTTTTTTGTTGATTTCTCAATTATCCAGTTTTTCCTCGACCCATCTTTTGCTTTATGGCGTGGTATTGGCAATGGGTTGGAATGCCATTATCAGCTTTATCTTAACCATCAGTCCTGCAGATAGCTTACATAATATGTTGTTTTGGATGATGGGTGATTTGAATTATGCTCAATCACCATCATTGGCAATATTTTTGTTACTGGTTGGTTTACTACTCATTTTGCCATTTACAAAGATATTAAATATCTTAAATCTTGGTAATGAGCAGGCCATGGTATTGGGTGTGAATATCAATAAAATGAGTCTCTATTTGTTATTAATTGCCTCTTTTTTAACCGCGACCTCTGTAACCATTGCTGGTTCTATTGGTTTTGTGGGCTTGATAGTGCCGCACATGATTCGATTAACTTTGGGATATAATCACACGGTTTTAATTCCTGCCAGTATCAGTATTGGAGGTAGTTTAATTGTCATTGCGGATACCATTGCTCGAACGGCCTTTAGTCCTTTGCAGTTACCTGTTGGTGTGGTGACCGCTTTTATTGGTGTTCCCGTATTTTTGCTGTTGCTGGTAAAAAATAATCAGGTAGTAAAATGAAGTTAGTCGCCTCTAAATTATCTGTTTCTATTAAAGAGCAAGTTGTTTGTGATCAGCTTGATATTGAGTTTAATCAGGGTGAGTTTTGGGGGGTATTGGGTGCAAATGGTATTGGTAAAACAACGTTGTTAAAATCATTGATAGGTCTTTTATCTATTCAGCAAGGTGAGATTTTTGTTAACCATCAATCAATTAAAAGCAGTTCTGTATCCGCTCAACAAATTTCTTTTTTGTATCAGAATTATAGTGATGTGTTTCCAATCAGTGTTTATGATTATGTTCTAAGTGGTCGTTTCCCCCATGTGAAATTCTGGGGGCATTATCAATCAATAGATCATGGAATATGTCAGAAAAATATCCAATTATTTGAGTTGGCAGAATTTAAAGATCGAAATATTCAAACTTTATCGGGTGGTGAACGAAAGCGAGCATCTCTTGCTCAATTAATGACACAAAATGCTGATTTGATGGTGTTGGATGAACCCCTCAATCATTTGGATTTAAAACATCAGGTTTTTATCTTAAAACATTTGAAAATGCTGTGTCGAGAGCAGGAAAAATGTGTGCTAATGACATTGCATGATATTAATTTTGCTAGGCATTTCTGTGATAAAGTTTTGTTGTTAGGTCCATCGGGTGAAATAAATTTGGGTTTAACAAAAGATATCTTAATAAAAGAAAATATTGAAGCATTGGTTAACTATCCAATGTTGAAAATTCAACAGTCTGATCAAAGTTATTATTTTCCATCTATTGCAGGCTGAAAATTTACCTCAGTAGTGAATTACTATATACTCATTTTTATTAATATTTTCAGTTTGTCTTTGATAGTAGGTGTAATACTATGACCCCAAAAAGAAAGCAGCGAGTTTTGATTATTGTACTAATTTTATCAGGAGTTAGTGGTGCCGTTGGTTTGATGCTGTACGCATTACAACAAAACGTCAATTTGTTTTATTCGCCAACTCAAATCAGTGATGGTGAAGCACCCATTGGTCCTTTGATTCGAGTGGGTGGTTTAGTCCTAGCTGGCAGTGTAAAACGAGCTACGGGTAAAACGGAGAAACTATCAGTGACATTCGTATTGACCGATAATAATAAGCAAATAACTGTTCAATACAGTGGTATTTTGCCTGATTTATTTCGAGAAGGTCAAGGCATTGTTGCTTTAGGTCGTTTGCAAAAAGATCGGTCTATTCTGGCAACTGAGGTACTGGCAAAACATGATGAAAATTATATGCCACCAGAAGTTGCAGGAACACTTCATAAATCGCCTTCAGCGATGCACGTGCCATCAACCAATCAATAAATATTAATTTAGGAAAATACTATGATTCCCGAGTTCGGTTTTTTTGCATTAATTTTGGCATTAATGCTGGCAGTTATTCAAAGTAGTGCCGTATTTATTGGTTTAAAAACAAATAAGTCGTCTTATGTTAATTTGACTTTTAGTGCGGCATTGGGGCAATTTGTTTTTATGTTGATCGCTTTTATCATTTTAGTGGTTGCATTTGTCACCGATGACTTTTCTGTTGCCTATGTTGCACAACATTCCAATAGCCAATTGCCAATACCCTACAAAGTATCTGCTGTCTGGGGGGGACATGAAGGGTCTATGTTGCTCTGGACTTTTATTTTAAGTGTTTGGGGTATTGCCGTAACGCTATTAAATCGTTCATTACCTCGTTTATCAGCGGCTAGAGTTGTTGCTGTTATGGGGATGATCAGTATTGGTTTTATCGCTTTTTTAATTTTCACATCAAACCCGTTTGACCGTATTTTGCCAAATTTTCCGTTGGATGGACAAGACCTTAATCCGTTGTTACAGGATATTGGTTTAATCATTCATCCACCCATGTTGTATATGGGGTATGTGGGATTTTCAGTGGCTTTTTCAATTGCCATAGCCGCATTATTAGAAGGGCGCTTGGATAGTACCTGGATTCGCTGGGCAAGACCTTGGACATTGATGGCTTGGGTTTTCTTAACATTGGGTATTATGTTGGGTAGCTGGTGGGCTTATTATGAACTGGGCTGGGGTGGTTGGTGGTTTTGGGATCCTGTTGAAAATGCCTCATTCATGCCATGGTTAACGGGAACGGCTTTGGTGCATTCTCTGGCAGTGACTGAAAAACGAGGTGTTTTTAAAAGTTGGACACTTTTATTGGCTATTCTGACTTTTTCTTTGTGTTTGTTAGGTACATTTCTGGTTCGTTCAGGCGTACTAACATCCGTTCATGCTTTTGCTTCTGATCCCACACGAGGGGTTTTTATCCTCGGATTTTTGGCTTTGGTAGTGGGTAGCTCTTTACTTTTATTTGCTGTTAAAGCACATCGAATGGTGACAACAGGAAATTTTCAACTGGTCTCCAGAGAGTCCTTTTTATTACTGAATAATATCTTATTGGCGGTGGCAACCGTTGTGGTTTTATTGGGAACATTATTTCCATTGATTGCTGATGTTTTGCAGTTGGGTAAAATTTCTGTTGGTGCCCCTTATTTTAATATGTTATTTGTTCCTCTTTTTATTATTTTGCTTATTTTCCTTGCCCCAAGCCCTGTTGTTCGATGGAAAAAATTTGAAATTAATCAAATTATTCGCAGTAGTATTCCTGTTTTTGTTGCCAGTTTTGTTGTTGCTGCTGTTATTAACTGGATTTTTTCAAATGAAATGAGTTTGTCTATTGTCATGGTTTCTACTTTGGTTTTTTGGGTTGTACTGAATTTATTTAAAGATATTTTAGTAAAAGTGAAATTCAAGTTATCATTGAATTCGTTGCTCAAATTATCTTCCAGTTATCGAGGAATGGTATTGGCACATATTGGGGTGGCGATGACTGTTTTTGGCATTGCTTATACTTCAACTTATAGCATCGAACGAGATGTTAAAATGAACCCTGGAGAGTCATTGACAGTGGCTCAATATCAATTTGAATTTGCTCGAACTGAACCGCTCAAAGGGGTTAATTATCGAGGAACACAAGGCGTTTTTAATGTCACTAAAAATAATCAGTTAGTGACTACCTTAAGACCTGAAAAACGAATTTATAATGTTCGCAATCAACCCATGACGGAAGCCGCTATTGATGCAGCGCTGAGTCGAGATTTATATGTGGCATTGGGTGAACCTTTGAAAAATGGAGCATGGGCAGTTCGTGTTTATGTTAAACCTTTTATCCGTTTCATTTGGTTAGGTGGGGTTTTCATGGCATTGGGTGGGTTCATGGTGATGATGGATCGTCGATATCGTCTACTAAAAAAACAACATGCAGGTTCTCAGGTGGCTGATGGAGGTGTGGTTACTTCATGAAAAAATCAAATACGATGATGGCCGTTCCGCTGGTTATTTTTATTGTCTTTTTATGGTTCTTGTGGAAAGGCTTGAGTAATGATCCTAGAATTTTGGAATCTGTTTTAATCAACAAACCACTGCCTCAATTTTCTATTGAGTCATTGAAAGATAAAAATATAATCATTCAATCTGAAGCAATGCCTAAAACATCTTATTTATTGAATGTTTGGGCAACCTGGTGTCCATCTTGTCGAGCTGAACATCAATATCTAGGCAAATTAAAGCAACAGGGTATCAGTATTATCGGAATCAATTATAAGGATGAACGTGAAGCTGCTATTGCATGGTTGCAACAACTGGGTGACCCTTATCAATTGGTGGTGTATGACGAAGCAGGGCAATTGGGTATTGACTTGGGGGTTTATGGTGCGCCAGAAACTTATTTAGTGGATGCTTTGGGTAAAATTAGATATCGTCATGCGGGTCCAATGGATGAAACAGTCTGGCAGTCTCAGTTTCTTCCTCGGATTAATCGATTAGGGAAGTTAGGGGGTAAACAATGAATCATCTGATATGTCGTCGCCATTGCTGGATTTTGTGTTGTCTCCTGATGTTACCTGTTTCCGTTTTAGCGAATATTGATGCTTATCAATTTGATTCAATTGCAGAAGAAGATAAGTTTAAAAAAATGATCAAAGAACTGCGTTGTCCAAAATGTCAAAACCAAAATTTAAGTGATTCGAACGCACCTTTGGCCAAAGATTTACGACAAAAAGTTTATAATATGGTTAAACAAGGCAAAGCAGAACAGGAAATTACACAATACATGATTGACCGTTATGGTAATTTTATCACTTATCGACCACCGATGACGATAGGTACAATGATTTTATGGTTTGGTCCATTTTTTCTGTTGATCAGTGCATTAATTATGATGACCATGAGAATTAAAAATAAAACGGCTGACCTGAATCAGCCATTAACTGAGGAAGAAAAACATCGCTTGCAATCCATTATGAAGCAACATGATAAGGAAGCTCAATGACTATCATCTTTTGGTTGGTGATAATAGGAATGGCAATGCTTTCAATTGCTATTTTATTTTTGCCCATATTGGCTAATAAGCATAAAATTGAGTCAAGTCATGACGAACTAAACGCAAGTTTATTTGAAAATCGCTTGGAAGAATTGACTAAAGAATGTGATGGTTTGTCTGAGGATGATGAAAATTATCAATCACTGAAAAGCGAGCTGAAAAGATCTTTACTGGAAGATATTCCCGCATCAAATGATATGGAAAATACATCATTTGAAACAACGGCTACATCAAGGAAAAAATATTTTTGGCTCTTTTTTCCCATCATTGCCATTGTGTTTTATGGTTTGATTGGCTATCAGGGAAAAGTACAGCATTGGTTTCAAATTAACCAAGATTTTAAATCCATAGTACATAATTTCATTGATGGAAAAATTGAATTTCCAGAAGAGATAAAGAAAGACCTTCCTGGTTTTATGGCTGTTATGCAGGCAGAATTGGAACAAATTCCCGCCCATTCAAAAGGTTGGCATATATTGGGCGTAATGTATCTACATTTAGAACAGGTTAGTGATGCGACGTATGCTTTGAAAATGGCAAATTCACTCAATCCTGGGCAACATCAAATTATGTTTGATTTGGCTCAAGCATTAATCAGCAATGATAATGGCAATTTGTCCCCTTATTCCAAGTCTTTATTACAAAAAATCATCAATCAGGATCACAAAAATGAGCGGGCATTGTCTCTTTACGGCATTAGTTCTTATAATTCAGGTGATTTTCATGAGTCAGTGCAAGCATTTAAACACCTATTGTTATTAACCGAAAAAGACAGCAAAAAAGCCAGCATTATCAAACGAACCATTGCTAATGCTGAAGCAAAAATCAAGCAAAGCAAGCAAATTGTTTCAAAAACAGTACCGACCAAAGACAATGTAAGCATTAAATTATCTATTGATATTAAGCAATCTCTACGGGAAAAAATTAAGCCAAATGATACGATTTTTGTTTTTGCCAAGGCAATTAATGGTTCTCGAATTCCGCTGGCCGCTGTTAAACAAACGGTAACAACGTTCCCAATTACGGTTGTATTAAATGACTCAACGTCAATGTCACCACAATTTGTATTGTCATCGGTTGACCAGGTTTCCGTGAGTGCCCGA
The DNA here is from genome assembly GCA_018671575.1 of Methylococcales bacterium. Taxonomy (GTDB): domain Bacteria; phylum Pseudomonadota; class Gammaproteobacteria; order JABHGC01; family JABHGC01; genus JABHHM01. The sequence continues at coordinate 8,905 of JABHHM010000082.1, forward strand.
ATCTCCAGTTCAGGAAATGCGATGGCACAATCAGGCGACCTGCAAGGATCATTGCAAAATGTTGAAGTTAAGAATGGGGAGCAGTCTTATCAATTGTTAATCGAAAGTGTTGTGCCATGAATGTTAATTTAAAAAAAACAGTTGAATCTACTGCGAGCATTCAAGACACTGAATATTTTAGGTTTGATTTAACGGATTGTATTGTATGTCTGTCATAGAAGGACAATCTTTAACCTGTATTCGAGATGATAGAGTTTTATTTGAAAACCTTGATTTAACGGTCAATTCAGGTCAAGTTTTACAAATTAAAGGCAAAAATGGTTCTGGAAAAACATCTTTATTGAGAATTTTGTCAGGTTTAACCCAATCTTATGACGGTGAAGTTTTGTGGAACTCACAAAATATTTTGCATGATCGTTCGGCCTTTTTTGAAAATTTATTGTACATTGCTCATGGGCATGGCGTTAAGTCAGAATTGACTGCGTTGGAAAATTTACGAGTTTTTGGTGCGTTGGCTGGGAAATCTAATGACCAGTGCGAAAACGCCTTGAAAAATATCGGGCTTTATGGTTTTGAAAATGTTCCATCATCTATGTTGTCAGCAGGTCAGAAAAGACGGGTTTCATTGGCACGTTTATGGACTATTGAGGCGACTTTGTGGGTTTTGGATGAGCCTTTTACTGCCATTGATAAACAGGGTATTGAAGTGCTTGAAAATTTGATGTTAAAACATACTCAATGCGGTGGAATGATTATTATAACGTCACATCAGGAATTAAGTCTTGAGAAAATACCTTTAAATACGATTGAGTTATCAGATGTCTAATCAATTATCCTCGGTACTGTGGATTTATTTTAAACGAGATTTGATCATGGCGTTCAGACGTCGCAGTGAAATATTTAATCCTGTTTTCTTTTTTATTCTAACGGTGAGTATTTTTCCTTTGGGAATAGGTCCAAGTCCAGAAATTTTACAGCGAGTGGCGCCTGGTGTTATTTGGGTTTCTGCATTATTTGCCACACTATTGTCACTTGAGCGACTCTTTAGGTCAGATTTTGAAGATGGTGCGATTGAACAATTACTACTCAGTAAGCACCCAACCAGTTTACTGGTTTTAGCAAAAGTGGTTGCGCATTGGTTAATTACAGGGGTTCCATTATTATTAATGATTCCAGTTATGGCTATTTTATTTCAGCTTAGCACAGAAACATTGATTGGAATGTTGGTCTCTTTAGCCATTGGGACGCCCATATTAAGTTTAATCGGTTCAATAGGTGTCGCACTTACCGTGGGTTTAAATCGTGGCGGAATTTTACTTTCTCTACTAGTATTACCACTTTATACTCCAGTTTTGATTTTTGGTAGTGGATTGATTGATGCTGCCACTTCTCATCTGGATTATACTGGCTTAGCTGCATTAATGGCGGCAATGTTATTGTTGTCATTGACGTTAGTGCCGTTTGCGACCGCTTCTTCACTTAGAATGAGTGTTAACTAATAATTAGGAATAACAATGAAAGAAGAATCTTGTTTCAAAGCATATGACATTCGTGGACAAATACCCACACAACTTAACGAAGATGTTGTTTATAAAATTGGCTGTGCTTATGCAGAATTTCTTAAACCTGAAAAAGTCATTGTCGGTCATGATATGCGATTATCCAGTCGTTCATTAACGGACTCGTTAATTAAAGGACTAACTGATTATGGGGTTAATGTTTATGACATAGGTTTGTGTGGAACCGAAGAAGTTTATTTTGCAACAGCTCATACCAAATTTGATGGTGGCATCATGGTCACTGCCAGCCATAATCCGAAAGATTACAATGGTTTAAAATTGATCAAAGAACAAGCCAAACCCATTAGTATGGATACGGGGTTAGCCGTGTTGCGAGACATGGTGGCTGAAAATAATTTTAAAAAATCAGAAAAGCCAGCTGGTAAGGTGATTGAGGCTAATTACCGAGAGCAATACATAGAACATCTGTTGAGTTACATTAATCTGGATGAAATTAAAGATTATAATGTTGTCATGAATCCTGGCAATGGTTGTGCAAGTTTGGCGACTGATATTCTCAGTGAACGAATTCCTGGCAATTTTATAAAAATTCACAATGAACCCGATGGTCATTTCCCCAATGGAATTCCCAATCCATTATTGCCAGAAAATCGTGGTGTAACCATTGATGCCATTGGAAAAAATAAGGCTGATTTGGGAATCGCCTGGGACGGAGACTTTGATCGTTGTTTTTTCTTTGATGAAAATGGACGTTTTATTGAGGGTTATTATCTGGTTGGGTTATTTGCTGAATATTTTCTAGACCAAAAAACAGGACAAAAAATAGTTTACGATCCACGGGTTATTTGGAATACCATTGATCTGGTTACAAAATATTCTGGAATACCTGTCGTCAGTAAAGGTGGTCATTCCTTTATTAAAGACAAAATGCGAAGTGAAGATGCTGTTTATGGTGGGGAAATGAGCGCTCATCACTATTTCCGTGATTTCTCCTATTGTGACAGTGGCATGATTCCATGGATTGTTTTGTTACAAATCATGAGCCGTTCTGGCAAATCATTGTCACAGTTAGTAGATGAACGTATTGAACTTTATCCATCCAGTGGTGAAATTAACCGAACCGTTGAAGATGCGGATGTTTCTATACAAAAAATTAAAGATTATTTTGCGGATGATGCTATTTCAATCAGTGAAATTGATGGTGTGAGCCTAGAATTTGAACAATGGCGTTTTAATCTCAGAAAATCAAATACTGAGCCACTGTTGAGATTAAATGTTGAATCCAGAGCTGATGTGCCTTTAATGGAAGAAAAAACCGCATTATTGGTGAAGTTGATCGAAAATAGGGACTAATTTGACGAAAATTTAAGTTTTCAGATAGCCTTTTAGTTCAATTTTCTGTAAGGGGCAAGAGTGTGTTATGATTTGTTGCAAAAATAGTTGTGTAGTTCGACTATACGCCTATTTTTGCGCCTCAAAGGCGAACAAAAATCCTGCGCAATTTGGACATTTATTTATTTCGCTTCCCCTTACTATTTTTTAACCTCAAATATCTCTGACTTATGAGCTAAAAAATACTCAAGTGTCTGTTTTATGCTTTTAATCACTGCACGAGAAGTGATGGTGGCACTGGTAATACTATCAAAAGTTCCACCATCTTTTTTGACAGCCCATTGAATGTTTTTAGGTTGTCTGAGTGACTTTCGTTCAAATTGTGTCAACCAGTTTGATTTTCTGATTTCAATGGCATCACCCAGTCCAGGTGTTTCTTTGTGGTTGAGGATTCTAACGCCTGCTAAAGAACCATCTAAATGAATTCCAATAATTAATTGAATGAGACCATTATAACCTTCTTTGGTTGAAGTGTTTATTATAGCTGCTATGGCTTGTTCGTTATGTCTGGCGCGATAAATGGTCATGTCACTACCATTGTTTTGTTTCAATATGACTGAATCCTTAATCAACTGATTGTCGTAACTGGATGATGGAATCAGACTGTTCAGTGTTTTAAGTAATGTTTCATATTCATTTTGTTTGATTTTTTCTTTGGTGATTTGATGAGTGCTTGCGACTAAAGTGGTGCCTATCAGGGCAAACAAACCAAGAATCAAAGTCGTTAATAGGATGGGGTGAGTTTTAATTGTCATAACCGAACACTTTGGGTTTGATGTAATAATTAATGACAGGTACGGTCATATTCATTAATAAAACGGCAAAAGCAACGCCATCGGGGTATCCTCCCCAAGTTCTAATGATGTATGTTAGTAAACCAACGCCACAACCAATCAGTAGTTTTCCAATATAGCTGGATGCTGAATTAACAGGGTCGGTGACAATAAAAAATGCGGCCATAATGGTTGCGCCACTGGTTAGATGAAATAAAGGCGTTGCATATTTTTCGTCATTAAACCAATAAAATAAAGTGGCGATAAATGCAATGCTCAATAAAACAGTAACGGGTATATGCCATGAAATAATTTTTTCATAAATTAACCACAGACCGCCAATGAAAAAACAGGCGTTGATTATTTCCCATCCTGTACCTCCAAAAATTCCATAAATTGAATGTTGAAGAATAGCCTCCATGCTGTGATCCAAACGTAAATTGGTTTTTAAGTGGTCAATAGGTGTTGCCATGGTAAATGCATCAACGGGGAAGTTGTTTACTTCAAAAATAAGTTTAAAGCTTTCGACAAAGTTAATGTTGGCAGAAAATTCATTGGGCGAAACAAATTGTGTCATTTCTCGGGGAAAAGAAATCAACAGTGCAACATAGCCTAACATGGCGGGGTTAAAAGGGTTATAACCTAAGCCGCCATATAACTGTTTGCCAATAATAATGGCAAATAGAATGCCGACCACGGTTATCCACCAAGGGGCGTAAGCAGGCAATGCAATTGCCAGCAAAACGGCTGTGATTACTGCACTATAATCCGTGACTGTATCAGTAATTGAGCGTTTTCTTAAAATCATCACCAAAGATTCTGCTGTAACCGCAACCACAATAGCGAGACAGATATTGATGAGTACGCCCCAGCCTAAATAATAAATCATGGCTAAAATTCCAGGGCAGAGTGCCATTAATACTTTTAGCATGATTACAGAGACTGAAATATCTTGATGTAAAAAAGGCGATGATTTTGTAATGACTTTTATCATTTAGGTTGTTTTATTATCTATTTATGTTGAGAAATTCTTCGTAGGAATCATTTTTTGCAAAGTTGATTTCAAATTTTAAGGCATCAATTTTATCTATTCTGACAGAATCAATGCCCAATAATTGTAATTTTTCATAGGTGGCTAATTCACCTATTTTTAATTTCAGACCATCTCTTAATATTAATTTTCCTAATTTTCTATTTGATTGAGTCATCAATGCCTTGCCATTTTCCTGACATATTTTTGCTGTAACCTCTTCTTTATCGGGAAATGTTAAGGAAAATTGCGTGTCTCTATCGGGAAAGAAACTTGGAAATAATTGGTGTACGATTACTGGGATGGGAATATAGACTTCATCATGATGTCTATCTCGACCACATGCATTCCATTGATTTAATCCACTTTTTTCAAAAACAGTTTGTTTTTTACCATAAAGTGGTAAAAAAATAGTTTTTTGAATTGTCAGTTTTTGAGTTGTCAATATTTTATTATTATGAAGACATTTTTGTAATTCGAGTAATGGATCACGTAAAATATCAATGTCAAATTCATCAATGAAATTTTCAGTTTTAAATCTTTTGGTTAAAGTGCTTTTAGAAAGAAGGAAAGAATATTCATGAATATCATCATCAAATACGATTGAATTTTTATTCTTTTTGATATTCCCAATGTTATTAATGTCTATCCTATCCATTGATTCTTCAAAGATTTTAAACTTATTTTTATCTCTTAAAATACAGTGATATATTGATGTTTCTAAAGAGTGTAAGTTTTCAGTAAAATCTATCCTGTTGTTTCTCAGTTTAGATACTTTTTTAATTAAATTCTCTGGCGAAAGGTTGGTATATGAATTTTTATCAGCATTAAATTCTGCAATTTTTTGAAAGGTTTTATTATTCCCTGCCAGAAAAGTTTTTAACCCTATCCCCAATAAGTTCTTTTTGGCATCAGCGGAAACATCGCTACGTGATAAGTCTTCGGCATCAAAAGCCCTGCAAAATATTTTTTCTGCAATTCTATAGTACAAATATGGCACGTTAGAGTCAGAAAATAGATTCGATAGAGTCCCCACGGTTTTAAGAAATTGTTGATATTGTTCTTGATTTATGTCCTTTTGATTAGAATAAAACATTAGTCTAATATCGCTTTTTTGATTTGTTTTGCAATCCGTTCTATCACAGGGATGGAAACTGAATTTCCAATTTGTTTGTATAGTTGAGAATCTGCAATTTTGGGCAATATATATTCTTGGGGAAAACCTTGGAAATTAGCACATTCACGAGGTGTTAACTTCCTTATGCCATGATTGTCTAAAATAATAGGAACATTATGTCCACCTGTTCCCATATTGGCGGTTAATGTTGGGCATACGTTACTTTTATTTTCTCGGACATATTTTCTGCGCCATTGGTAAACAGTTTCTTTCTTTTTTACATCATTCTTTAATTTTTCATATAACGGTTTACCATTGTAATAATATTTATCTTCAACTTTTTCTTTGATTAAACAATCAAAAGTTGTCTTGGTGAGTTTTATTTTATTAGGGAGTTGAAATTTATCAAATTGTGTTTTTGATAAAAAACCCATGATATAAATTCGTTCCCTGTTTTGTGGTAAGTTTCCATACTCCATAGTATTTAGTACGGCATCTGTTACATGATACCCAATATTTTCCAGCTCATGATAAATTAGTTTTAAAGTATTTCCTTTGTCATGCATTTTTAGGTTTTTTACATTCTCTAATAAAAATACTTTTGGTTTTCTGTCTCGTAAAATTCTAATGATTTCAAAAAATAAATTTCCTCTGCCTTTATCGGTAAATCCTTTTCTATAACCCGCTATTGAAAAAGGTTGACAAGGAAAACCTCCTGTCAATAAATCAAATTCTGGAAAAATATCTGACGGAACTTGTGCAATATCTTTGAGATATAATTCTGTACATTGCTGAAATATTTCAGAGAAATTATGATCAAATGTTGTCTTGCAATAGGCATCAAAGTCATTTGAAAAAACAGAAGTAAATCCATTGTGTTCAAAACCAAGTTTTATTCCACCTATTCCTGCAAACAAATCAATAAA